>JAAZAH010000131.1 GCA_012514415.1 Sandaracinaceae bacterium | reverse complement strand
GTCCGGCGCAGTCCTTAGAAAGCCAGCAGCGAAGCGGCGCGCCGGCTGAGCGCGCGCTCCTCGGTTCTCTCGAGAGTTTTTTTGGCAAGGAGCCGGATCGCATCGAGTCCCCCGACGGGCCGAAAGATGCGAGCTTCGAGGAGAGCGAGGGCGCGGCTCCCGCGCTTTCCGAAGCAGACGACCGAATGGATAACAGCGACGCTGAGGCTCGGCCCATCGATCTTTTTGCCGAAGACGCCCTTCTTCGCGCAGTCCGCGCCGCAGCTCCTGAAATTGCATCGGAAGCGGTGCCTCAACCCACCGCAAAGCGGCCTCTCCTCGTTGAAGATCGCTTCCGCTACGGCAACCTCTGGCTCATCCCGCGCGGCGTCTTGAGCGGCGTCGCGATCCCGCTCTCCATCCCATATTGGAGCCCGCACGAAATCACGCGCATGGTCGCCACGACCGCCACTGTGACGACGATGATGCTCCCGCTCGGCCCCTCACTCGATGTTCGCATCTATCGTGCGATGCAATCGGCCCGAACACCCTTCCTCGACGCGCTCTTTCCGAAGATTTATACGATACCGATGACGCTCGGGATCGCGGCATATACGACGATCCTCTCTGCGGGTTTTTATTTCTTCAAGCGTCCCCGCCTCCGAGAATACGTGAGCCTGATGCTTGAGGCGCTTGGCATCGTGCAGTTCTATCACGTCTCGCTCAAGCTCCTCATCGGGCGTGAGGGGCCGTATCAGGGCGTGGGTGAAGGCCGCGTCTTCGGTCCGACGCGCGTCTTTTTTCCAGGCGGGACTCCGTCGGGGCATACCGCCTCTGCATTCGCCATCCTCGTGACAGCAGCGGAGTATTACGGGACGTGGCCGATTCGCATCCTCGCGTATGTTGGCGCGAGCTATATGGCGACCAGCTTCGCATACAACAACCAGCACTTCGCATCCGATGTGATCTGGGGAGCGATGATGGGGGATACCGTCGCGCGCTGGGTTGTACGACACCGTTCTTCGGCCAACCGTGGCCCTTCGCTCCGCCCCAAACTTCAAGCCGCGCCGATGGTCGTCCCGGGAGGCGCGGGCTTCAGCCTTTCGCTGAGTGGGGGCGGATTTCTATGACGTGCGCACTCTCACGACGAGCTTTTTGACTCCTCATGAAGGGCTGGTTGCGCCGCTTCGCGAGATGCCGAGGAGGCGCTCCGTGATGGCCTCGAGATCGACCGGCCAATAGGTGATGGGCCGCGGCGATTTGACGAAGTCGACGCCCCTCACCGCGCGCGCGGAGCGGATATCGTTCCTTATCGACACCGGGATCGAGGAGGCTCCGAAGCGCGCCCCAAGAATCGCTCCGACGATGGCAGCGTTGGTGTCCGTGTCGCCGCCTGCGCGGATGACCGATTGTATGCCGCTCACGAAATCCTCGGCGTGGACGAGCGCATGAAACGCGAAATGCATCCCGTGTTTGAGCCAACCCATCTGCGTGAACACATCGCTCGGCGGCCCCTTGGACGCGGCTTCGAGGATTTCACCGACAAGCGGTCCGAACCGACCTTTCGATGCGAGCGAGCGCGCCTCCCGGAGAAGCTGCGGAGGGCTCGCTTCGTCGCGAATGAGACCGGCGAGTGCATAAAGGTAGATCGCGTTGGCGTCGAGACAGGCGGCGTTGGGATGTGTCAGGCTCGCCTCCTTTCGAGCGGCGTCTTCGAGGGCTTCGGCCGGCTGATAAAGGAAGGCGAGCGCGAGTGGTGCGGCCCGCATTAAGGCGCCATTGGCTTGGCTCTCCTTAGCGCTTGCTTGGGCCATCGCCGTGACTGGATCGAGCCCCTGTTTTTCGGCCTCGCTCGCCGCGCGAAGGGCCATCGTCGTCGTATGACCGATGGAGAAGGGCTCGCTGTCGTACCAACGCGCATAGCTCGAGGCGATCGCAGCCTCATCGAATCGACCGCTCTCGGCGATTGCGCGCGCCATCGCAAGCGCCATCTCGCCATCGTCGGTGGGCTGACCCGCAATGGTTTGGTGGATGGGGCTCCCCATGAGCGCGTTCGGAAGCTCCCCGAGCTCATTTGGACTCCGCCCTTCGTAGGCGCTCCCCATCGCATCCCCGATGAGGAGCCCGTATAGCGCGCCGAGTGCGCGATCATAGAGCGACGATTCGGGTTCGTTCTCACCCCGCCGTGGGCGGAGAAGTCCATGAGGCGGGAGGCTCTCGTCGGGGGCACGGTTGACGCGATCAAAATCCCGCCTCAAGAGCTCACGAACGACGCTTGGTTTTCCGGCAAAGCAGAAATGACAAAGATCCATCGCGTCCGGGCGATAGCGAGGTTCGGCGCCCCGCTCATCGACGAGCATCCCGCCTGCGCCACGAATGAGCGCGTGTCCGGCGGCGAAATCGAAATCGCGCGGTCCCTTGATGCTCACCGAGGCGTCCACTTCGCCGGCCGCGGCGAGGGCGAGGCGGTAAGCGAGTGAAGGGATGGAGAGGTAGCGCGCTGGCGCGATGCTTCGAGAGTTTTCGAAAGGGGCAAAATCCGCGTTATGCGAGATCGCGAGGCGGGTGTTCTCATCGTAGGGCGCGTCGCTAAGCGGCGGGAGCTTTACGCCATTGCGCATCAACGGCTCACCGAGGGCCCACGTGAAGAGATCCTCTCGGCCGAGCGGAAGACAAGGCGCTAAGATTACGCCGAGCACAGGCTCGTCTCCTCGGATCAAGGCGATGGAGACGGTGCTCTCACGAAAGCCCGAGAGATAGCCGCGCGTTCCATCGTTTGGATCGATAAGCCAGAAATGCGTCTCGCGGCCTTGGGGCAAACGATCGAGCGCCGGGAGCTCCTCGGCGCGGATTCCATGGCTTGGAAAGGCCGCTGCGATCCGCGCCCGAAGGAGGCGCTCGGCTTCGACGTCGATGGGGCTCTTCCCATCCTCACCCGGCGGACCACCGCGCTGAAAAAAGGCCTGTCGAAAAAGCTCCCCAGCCTCTTTGGCGATCTCCACGACGAAGCGGAGGGTCTGCCCATAATCGATCATGCTCTTCGCTCGTATCGCGCGAGGATCTCCTTCGTCTCTTCGATGAAGGATGCGCGTGCCTCGGGCGGGTCGACAAGGACGCGCTCTCCTCTGCCTTCACGGAGGTAGGCGGCGGCTCCCGAGCCGAAGGGCCCCGCGAGCTCTCTTTCGACGCCTCCCTCGAGGATACGGAAAGAGGCACCCTCGATCGTGCCGAAGCGCCGCTTTCGAATCGCTTCGGGGTTGAAGCTCTCGGGAACCTCGAAGCGCTCATCGAGGAGCGTCACCGACCGAAAGCGGCCAAAATGATAGGCCTTCTCGTCGCTCGTAATGAGGTAATAGTGGCTTCGGTCGGTGAGGATCAGACAAGGCTCGAGCAAGCGTTCTTCGAGGACGTCGCGGCTTTTTGACCAATAGTCGGCGCGAATCCTTCGCCTTTCCCGAACTGCCCTCTCAATGAGCGCGTAGGCCGAGCGCTCTGCATTGCTTGCGTCACCCGCCTCATCGATCTGCGGCAGATCGCTGGGCAAATCAGCGAGCCCGCGAGCGTTTCGGCTCGCGTTCTCGAGGAGACGCTCCCGAAGGGAGCGCGCGGCGGTCGCGAGCTGCGGTAGCGGTGCTTCGGCCATCGGTGTGAGCGCGAGGAGGAGCGCCCATGTTTCTCGGATATTGAAGCGGATGGGCCGCTCGAACGCATGGGGCAAAAACGCGAATGCCCGGTCGTCCTCGATCAGGACATCGAGGTATTCATCGGGTGTCCCATCGGGGGGCCCGACGAGCTGTGCCGAGTTCAGCAGCTGGATCACGCGTTTTCGGTCGATCTCGAAGCGCTCGACGAGCTCGTCGATGGGAACCCCGTCGGGATGAGAGGTGATGTACGGAAGAAGGAGGAGCAGAAGCTCGGCTTTTTCTTCATTCGTCATGCTTACGCCTCATGCGCTCGGAGAATCGCGCGGAGAGCCCTGGCGATCTCTTCTCTTGCCCAAAGAGGTTCGAGCAGCTCGGCGCGTTTCCCGAACGAAAGGACCTCCGTGATGAGTCGGTCAAGGTTCCGAGTCTCGATGGTGAAGATGCCATCCTCATCGGGATCGCCCCAGCGTTCCGTGACCAGGAAGTGAAGTTCGGGATCGAGGCGGATCGCGGCGCGTTCCGGCTCGTGCACGTTGAAATGGAGCGGGTCGAGGCGCCGCTCGGCTTGGAGACTGAACCCCTCCGGTATCTCGTAGCGCGAGCTCGCCCGGTTCTTGGGAAGGACACGAAGTTCGTGGATGCGCGAGCAACGAAAGAGTCGCTCGCAGTTCCGAAGATGATCGTGGCCGACCAGATAGAAGGCCCCCAACCGGAAGATGAGGCCGTAGCCGTCGACCTTGCGCGTGCTCCGTTCCCCATCCGTCCGCTCATAAACGATCTCGACGGTGCAGCGGTCGGCGATGGCAAGACTGAGGGTTTGGACGCACTCGATCTCGCGATCGCTTGCGGGCTGTTCGCGAACAATGACGCTCTTATCCCGCGCTCCGTCTGCACCGATCTTCGCGATTGCCGTCCGGAGCGCTTCCGGAAAGGGAGAGATGCCCGACTCTCGCGCATCATGCGCTGCGGCGACAAGGAGCGCGTGCTCGGACTCGCTCAGACGAAACGGAGGGAGGAAGCTTTCGCTCGCTTCGATGATATAGCCCGACTCGGCCTCGAAAGGCGTCTCCTCGATGTAGCTGATCGCCAGACCGAGCTCTCGGATCGATTCTTTATCGCGCTCAAATTTTCGCTTTGCGCTCTCGATATTCGTGCCTTGATAGTCTGGGAATGCCGCCGCGATCTCGTCGAAGGTGACGGCGCGTTTGGCCTTGAGAAGAAATTGTGCGACCGCGAGGATCCGCTCAACCGGCTTCATTATCGCTCGATCTCACCGCGCTCGATGGCGTTCATGAGCTCCTCGGCGCCGCCGATGAGCATGCCCTTATAAAAGCACATCGGGAAGGTCGGCCAGCCCGTGTACATTTTCAAAGCGTTCCGACGCCTCCAGAGACTGAGATAGCTACCGTATTCGAGATAGTGGAAAGGGATGCCTGCGCTCTCGAGTGCCCGCCGCGCCTTCTTCACAAAGGGGTTTTGCGCCATCCCGACGACGACGAGCGGGTGATTTTCGATCGCCGCTTCGACCTCGTCGATGAGATCGCGATGGTTCTCGGCGATCTTCTGCCGGATGGCAGGGTGGATACGATCTTCAGGGAGGATGGGACGCAACATATTCAAAGAGTTCATGACCTCTCGAATGAATTCAAGCGCCAGCGATCGCCAAGGCATGGCTCACTTCGGCGTTGCGCAAATCATGGAGGTCTCTGGAGTCGAGTGCATCGAATATTTTCGAGCGAGGCGCGACGCGGAAGTTTCGATTGACTCCGCAGGCAAAAAGTATTCGAGTGAGCGCACCCACGCGCACAGGAGAGATGATATGACGCAAGATAGGATTGGGCTTGTCGCCTTTTGGAAAAATTACGATCGCGACGTCTACCTCAAGGCAGCCCAGCTCGCCGATGAGCTCGGCTACGACTCGTTCTGGCTTCCGGAGGCTTGGGGCTACGATTCGATCCCGCTCATTACCGAGATGATCCTGAAGACGAAGCGCATCAAGATCGGAACGGCGATCATCAACGTCTTCAGCCGAAGCCCCGGCCTTATCGCGATGACGGCGGCGACGCTTCACGACATGTCCGAGGGGCGTTTTTGCCTCGGAATCGGTCCGAGCGGCAAGCGCGTCATCGAGGGCTTCCATGGTCGCTCCTTCACCAAACCGCTTTCGCAAGTGCGCGACGTCATCCGTGTGACGCGTACGCTCGTCGACGGTGGAAAGCTCAGCGATGCGGGCGCGGTGTTGAACGAATACCGCCCCTTCAGCCTCGAGATTCCCGAGCGAAAGCGCCATGTGCCCATCTACAGCGCGGCGCTCCGTCCCAAAGCGATCGAGACGATCGGTGAGCTTGCCGACGGATGGATCCCGACGTTCTGGCCCTTCGATTCGATGGAGGAGCCGCATCGTTGGATCGCTGAAGGCGCAGCGAAAGCGGGGCGTGATCCGAAGGAGATCGACACCGCGCCCTTTACGACGGTGCTCCCGCTTGGCGATGAGCTCGGGATGGCGCGCGCCAAAGAGATTGTCGCGTTCTACATCGGCGGGATGGGCGATTATTATAAAGAGATGCTCACGAACTTCGGTTTCGCCGAAGAGTGCGAGCAGATCGATCGGCTCTACAAAAATCGCGAGACCCGCAACGAGGCCGCGGCGGCGGTGCCCGATCGCATGGTCGATCGGCTCATGATTACGGGTACGCCCGAAGCCTGCGTTGAGAAGCTCCGCTCGCTCAAGGATTATGGCGTGACGCTCCCGATCTTGAACCTGCCGAACGAGCCGAACTGGCAGGTTCAGGAGATGTTTATCCGTGCGCTCGCGCCCCAAGGCTGAGTGCACCGAGCGGCGTAGAAGGGTGCGGCCGTCTGTGCGGCTCGCACCCGTTTTTTTGGGCGTGATGGCTTAGTTCGGCGCGCCGCAGCGATAGAGCGAGATCGACTTTTCTAGTCCAAAGGCGCGCTCGAGAAAGACCTCTCCATCGGGGAAAAGTTCGCGCATCTCCGCTTCGCTGAGGACGGTGGTCTCGTCGATCATCTCGGCCCAAGCGGGGAGCGCCTCTCGCCACCGCTCCATGAGGTGCTCGCGGACCTGGGGCGGAAGCTGGAAGAAGAAGGGCACGCCGGTATGCGGCTCGATGGGGAAGCGCGGGCTCGGCGTCTGCACCCAGTAGGCGGGTGCGAGGCGGCGCACTTCACGGGCAAAGGCGCGGCGGCGTTCGGCGTCGCCGACATGCTCGATCACGGAGTTGCTGAAGACGATATCGAACGATTGATCGTCGAAGATGTCACGTAGATCGCAAGCGTCGGCCCAGACGATCGTGTGATCGCCTCGCGTCTCTGGGCGGGCGCCCGCAAGCTGCTCCATCCCTCCGGGGAGGTTGACCAAGGTGATCTCGAATCGCGCCTCGGTGAGCCGCCAGATTTCCGGCGACCCTCCAAGGTCGAGGATCCTCGCCCCAGGCTTCGGTGAGAGACGCCGCATGAACTCCAGCATCCGTTTTCGCCGCATCCCAAGGACGGGCGAGCGGGGATGTTCGTAGGCGGCGCGAGTCAGCTTGCGGATCTGCGTCTGGATCATATCGGCTCCGTCACCTTCATACGGAGGTGCGAAGCCAAAGCTGCGCCCAGAAAGGATGAACGGTGCGGCTAGCGCTGCTTTCGTCGGGATTGGACCGCGCGTGCGAGGGTCTCGAGGACCTCCTTCGTCGCATCGAAGCCCATGCAGGCATCGGTGATGCTCTGTCCGTAAACCAGCTCTTTCCCGGGTTCGAGTTTCTGTGCGCCGGGGACGAGGAAGCTCTCGAGCATGAGACCGAGGATTTGTTGGCTTCCCTCGGCGACTTGAGCGGCCACATTCTCGGCGACGCGCGGCTGGTTCTCGTGGTTCTTCTCGCTATTGGCGTGGCTGCAATCGACCATCACATGGCCTGTGAGCCCGGCCTTTTCGATGAGCTCGCAGGCTGCAGCGACGTGTTCGCGCTGGTAGTTCGGCCCGTTCTCGCCACCGCGGAGGATGACGTGCGTATAGGGGTTGCCCGACGTTGTGACGATCGCGGTGAGCCCTTGTTTGGTCACGCTGAGGAAGCGATGCGGCTGAGCCGCAGCCTTGACCGCGTCCACGGCGATTTGCACCGAGCCGCGCGTGCCGTTCTTGAATCCGACCGGCATGCTCAAGCCCGAGGTGAGCTCTCGGTGAACCTGACTCTCGGTCGTGCGCGCTCCGATTGCGCCCCAGCACACCAGATCGGCGATGAACTGCGGCGAGATCGGATCGAGAAATTCGGTTCCGGTCGGCATCTTGAGCGCCACGACATCGCGAAGGAATTGACGGGCGCGATGGAGGCCTTGGTTGATCTCGAAGCTTCCATCGAGATTCGGATCGTTGATGAGCCCTTTCCAGCCGACGGTCGTTCGCGGCTTTTCGAAATAGGTTCGCATGACGATGAGAAGCTCGTCCTCGAAGCGCTCGGCTTCTTTCTTCAGCCGCTCGGCATAATCGAGCGCAGCCACGGTATCGTGGACAGAGCAGGGGCCGACAACGATGAGCAGGCGATCGTCTTCACGCTTGAGGATACGCGAGATGGCGCGCCGCGAATCGACGATAAACTCCTCGGCGCCAGGATCGAGCGGCAGCTGCTCGATGAGGATCGCGGGAGGGATAAGGGGGCGGATGGAGTCGATGCGGACGTCGTCTGTGCGGCTAATCATTCTAATACTTCGCGTGAAATCAGTGGGATAGCTATATCATCCGATGCGCATGATGGCGAGCCGACGCCATGGTGGCCGGCCGCGAAACGCGCGGGCGGATGCGAGAGACGTGTAGGCAAAGGAGGTGGATCAGGGGGCGCTGTCCGCCCGATACGCCGTGCGCCCTTCGCCCTCGATATGCCATTTCATCGTGAGCGGGACCTTGAGCAGCCACTCATGGATCTGTCCTTTGATAAGGTTCGTTCCAAGGCGCTGTCCGATATCGACCATGGCGCCAAAGCTGACCAAGGTGCGGCCGCGTGAATAGTCTCCGATGCGGATGAAGCCCCAGCCCGCTTCCATCCCGCTTACGTAGCGCTCGTTGAGCCGGAACATCATCACGCGCGTTTCGTTTAGGAAGCGGAGATCGAGGACGTAGGTGGTGGCCATAGGCCCGTACGCGTGGGAGAGCCGGACGCGGGCGTGCTCCTCACTTCGGGCGAGCACGTCGGTCGTATGCGCCTGTGGAAGCATCTTGTGGAAATTCGGAGCGTCTCTGACGGCTCGCCAGACCTCTTCGGGGGAGGCGTCAATCACCAAATAACTCGTCCCGCCGATGAGCTCGAGCCGGCCGCGCGTTTCGTTTTTGGGGCGCACGACAATTTCGCCTGCGCGAAGTTTTCTTCGCTCGTCGGCGCTGAGATCCGAGGCGCTCTCGGCCGAAGTGAACGAGGGAAAGGGCGCGGCGAACGAAACGAGGGCAAGCGCAAGGACCGCGAGTCTAAAGATCGAAGGAGATCGTCTCATCAGCGTGGGGTGGGGCGGGGACGTGCTCGCGCGCTGGGGCGACGCTGAGCGAATGCGAGTTAGGACGCCTGAGCCGCGATTTTATTCGGCAGAGGACGGAGAGAAGGGACGCGGCTCGGTTTGGGGGCGTCGGTGGACTGTAGCCTAGCAGGCTTTTGGGGCCTGAACGAATGCTCTGCGACGCAAAATCAACCGCGTATTCTCATATTTTACAAAATTTTATGAGAGCTGAATGAATCCGCTCGTTTATGACGCAGGAGCGCATCACTTCGGCGCCGAGAGTTTTTGAATTTAATTGATGTACCGCTCAGTAAAGTTCAGGCATCGTATCCACATCGGACCTTTTCGCCGCGATGTTCGGAACCAACGAGGGGAGTGAAAAATGCATATCGATTCAGCGCCACCCCTATTGATTGTGGGCGCAGGGCCCGTCGGAGCGACGATGGCGCTGCTCATGGCGAAGCGAGGGCACGAAGTGGTGCTCGTCGATCGAAAAAGCGGACCGTGTGAGCATCCGGCGGCGCACTTCATCCATTCGAGGACGCTCGAGATCTTAGCAGAGATCGATCCTTCCCTCGTTCAAGCGGCGAATGCGCGCGGAGCCCCCATCGATGAGATCGAGGAGATCCTCTGGTGCACGGCCCTCGAGGGCATGCCGCTCGCCCGTTGTTCCGCTCTTCCGGACACTCCGGAGCAACGCGAGCGCTATCATGTGCACAGCCCCCATCGCTCCCTCCATCTTCCGCAGCACCGCTTCGAGCCCATCCTATATGAGTGGATCGCGCGCGAACCGAGGATTGAGCTCCTTCTCGGTACCGAGTGGATCGGCGCCGAAGAAGAGTCCGATCGGGTGATTTCGACACTGCGGCGATCCGATGGCTCGGCGTTTACGCGTGAGTCGAGTTTTGTGATTGGTGCCGACGGCGCTGCGAGTGATGTGCGTAAAAGCCTCGGCATCAAGATGGAGGGGCCGCCTCTCGAGACGCTTATCAGCGTTTTTTTTCAAGCGCCGTTCGAAAAACGCTCCAAGGGCATCCTCTATTGGATCATCAATCCTTCGCTCATCGGGGTGCTCGTGCATCATTTTGACGACGATTGGGTGTTGATGATCCCGTACCATCCAGAGGTCGAAAAGCCGGGTGATTTTCGTGAAGGAGATTTTCGTCGGCTGATCCGTGCGGCGTTCGGTCGCCCCGACCTCGAACCCAAGATCAAAGTCGCGAGAAGCTGGTTCATGAGCACGGCCATCGCGGACCAATATCGCGCGGGGAGGATCTTTCTAATCGGCGACGCGGCACATCGCTTCCCCCCGACCGGAGGCTTCGGCGCGAATACGGGCATCCAAGACGCGCACAACCTCGCGTGGAAGCTCGATACTTATTTGAGGGGGCGCGCGGGTGAAGCACTCCTCGCCACGTACGAACAAGAGCGCCGGCCCATCGCCGTCATGAACGCCAAGCAAAGCGAGCGAAACTACGAGATGACGCATGAGATGTCTCGGGCGCTTGGCCTAGATCCCCGCGCCGTCGATCGGCTCCTCGGTTCGGCGCTCTTCAATCTCCTCCCTCGCGGGCTCCAGCGTCGAATCTTACGAGGCGGCCAAGCCCTGGCGCTGCGCGCACTCTCGAAGCTCTCTCAAGCGAGCGCAGCGGGCGAGACACTCCGTGGACGATTGGTTGATGCCATCGAACACCAACGCGATCATTTCCTTACTCGGGGGCAAGAGCTTGGCTTTCACTATGAAGATGGCGCGCTGATTCCGCTCGAAGCACCGAAGCCCGTGATCGGGGAGGGCATCCGAGAATACCTCCCCGTGCTTTATCCCGGAGCGCGGTTCCCGCATTTCTGGGTGGAAAATGGGGGAAAGACGATCAGCTCACACGCGCTCCTCGATCGCGCTTCGCTCACCTTGATTGCCCATGAATCCAAGCGAGCCCTTTTGGAGCCACTCCTCGCCGAGGCCGCGGCTGGACTCCCCCTCCGCGCGGCCTATTGGGGGAAGGGCGAAGGGGCGTTCTACCCATCGCCGCGTGAAATTTCGTTAGAATTTCAACTGGAAGAAGGCCAGATTGTCATCGTTCGGCCCGATGCGCATACCGCTGCCGTCCTCCCCGTGGGCGAAGCGCCCCTTCGACGGGTTTTGGAGGAGCTTCAGCGGTTCTACTCGGAGCAGAATCCTGAGGTGGTGTAATTCTTCCGTAATATTCACATCTTCCGGCGCGAACGGCTGGAAGTTCGCGGCGTTGTCGTGTACACCCCCCTCGATTCGGGATATTCATGGCGGGGAAGACCACAGACACAAGGCCGCGTCGCCGGCCAGGCCGGCCACAAAAGGATGCTGGGATCGATACCGTGGGGGCGATCCTCGATGCGGCGCTCGATGAATTCGCGACGTTTGGATTTGAGGGCGCTCGAATCTCCGAGATCGCCCGAAAGGCGGGCGTTGCCAATCCGCTGATTCATTATCATTTCGAGACCAAAGAGCGCCTCTTCCAAGAGGTCGTTGAGCGGATCTTCGAGGAAATGCGTGAGCAGCTAAGCGCCGACGCGCGTGACCTCCGCGATCTCGCCCCGCTCGATTTCGCAAAGGTCTTTTTGAGGCGCTACGTGCGTTTTGTTGCGCGGCGGCCAGCGCTCGCGCGTCTGATCCTCGTCGAGGCATATAAAGACGATGAACGTGCCCGTTGGCTCCTCGAAAACCACGTCGATCCCATGCGTGAGTACGTACTCAAGGCCATCGAGCGCGCGCAGGAGATGGGCATTTTCCGGCCGATTCCGGCGGACATCCTGCTCTCGATTGGAAACGGCGGAATGAACCTCTTTTTCAACGAGGCGCAGATTGCGGCGACGATGAAGGGGAAGACGATCGGCGATCGTGAGATCGAAGAGTTTGCCGATCACCTCATCGACCTTTTCTTGAACGGGATCGTCGTCAAGTCCTGAAGCTCGCCGAGGCAGCAGAGGTGAGGGGACGGGATTTGAGCGCACGCCGTTCGAGCCGGATGCGTGCGTTTGGCGGCGACGGAGCCTCGACATGAAGGCCCGGCTTCGCGCCGCGCGCGGTCGAAAATTGGGCAAAGAATTTCGCTGATAGCTCTATTGTTGAGCGCATGTGTTAGCCGATAGTGTTATTGGCGAAATGATTCGATTTTTCCGCTTGAAACTTCATATAAAGAGGCTCTACGCTGCAGGAACAAATCGATCCCGACGAACGGGAATCTGGGCGCCTCGCCGAGCGTCGCGCCGCAAGAACGGAGGTTCTTCACGATGGATTTTCGCCTCACTGACGAACAGAAGATGATCGAAGAGACCGCGGTCCGCTTCGGTAAAAAATGGGGCCCGAAGATGGAGGAGATCCAGCAGCGCACGCTGAAAGAGGGTGTCTTCCCGCAAGAGTTCTGGGATGATTTTGCCGCGAGCGGCTTTGCAGGCTCGCTCATCCCCGAGGAGTATGGCGGCTCCGATATGGGCATGACGGCGCTCGCACTCGCGATGTACACCATGGGAGTTCACGGTGCCGGGATCGCGCTCATCATGCTGACGATGATGGACGGGCTCTGCATCCTGCGCGCGGGTCCGGACGAGGCGCGCCAGCGCTATCTCCCCGACATTGCCGCCGGCAAGCTGAAGATGGCCTTCGCCATCACCGAGCCCGATGCGGGCTCCAACAGCTTCCGCATGTCGACGACGGCGATCCGTCATGGGGATAAGATCCTCCTGAACGGCTCGAAGACCTTCATCACGGGCGCTGACGTCGCGGATAAGATCCTCGTGATCGCGCGCTCGATGCCTTATGAGGAGGCGCGTGAGAAGGGGCTCCCCAAGATTGCCGGCTTCAACGTCGTGGTCATCGATGCCAAGGCCAAAGGGCTCAGCATGACCGAGCTCAACACCGACGGCATCGAGGGGCTGAAGCAGTGGACGCTTCACTTCGACGACGTGGAGGTCGAGCAGCTCATCGGTCAGGAACACCAAGGTGTGATGCCGATGTTCGATGTGCTCAACGCCGAGCGCACGCTCGCGACCGCGACGGCGCTTGGGATGGCGGAGAACCTGCTCGAGCGCGCCTGCGATTATGCGCGCGAGCGAAAGGTCTTCGGTGACCGACCCATCGGCTCCTATCAGGCCATCCAGCATCCGCTCGCCGAGATCAAGGCCGAGCTCGAGGCGGTCAAGCTCCTCTTCTTTAAGAGCGCCACGATGTTCGATCAGGGCGAGAGCCCTACCGTCATCGGTCCTTATTCCACCATGGCGAAATACCTCGCGGGTGAGCTCGCGATTCGCGCCGCCGATCAGGCACTTCAGACCTTTGGCGGAAACGGCTTCGATCGCGACTATGGCTTGATTCAAGCCTATACGAGCGCGCGACTTGTCCGTACCGCGCCGATCTCACGTGAGATGGTGCTCAACCAAGTTGCGGAGCATGTGCTGCGCCTCCCCCGCAGCTATTGATCGCTACGCGGATCATCGGCGGCTCAAAAGAGCGTAAGGAAAGGAGAGCGTGGGCATGACGAAAGTCCTCCGCGTAGGAAATTGCAGCGCGTTTTTTGGCGATCGATTCGAGGCCGCTCGAGAGATGATCGAAGGCGGTCCTCTGGATTTTCTCACCGGGGATTATCTCGCTGAGCTCACGCTTGCCATCCTCGCGCGAAAGCGGATGAAATCACCCGGCTCGGGGTATGCGCAGACCTTCGTCGGTCAGCTCGAGGAGATCGCCGAGACCGCGATCTCGAAGGGCGTCCGGATTGTCGTCAACGCTGGCGGGCTCGATCCGGCGGCGTGCGCAGAAGCCTGCCGCGAGGTCTATAAGAAACTCGGGCTCGAGGCGCGGGTCGCGCATCTCGAAGGCGACGATGTGCTTTCGCGACTAGGAGCGCTCGAAAAAGAGGGAGTTTTTCTCCATCGAATGGAGTCGGGCGAACGCCTCGATCGCAGCGAAAAGCCCATCCTTACAGCGAACGCCTATCTCGGCGCGCGCGGTATTGCCAAAGCGCTCGATGCGGGCGCTGATCTGGTGATCTGTCCGCGTGTGACCGACGCTTCGCTCGTCGTGGGCCCCGCCATCCACCATTTTGGTTGGGCGCACGACGATTACGATGCGATCGCCTCGGCGATCGTCGCCGGGCATATCCTCGAATGCGGCCCACAGACGACGGGCGGCAACTATACTCGCTTCGAGGAAGTCCCTGATCTCGAGCGCCCTGGGTTCCCGATCGCTGAGATTGAGGAAGACGGCAGCTTCACCGTCACCAAACACGAAGGGACCGGCGGGCTCGTATCCGAGCCGACGGTCAAGGCGCAGATTCTCTACGAGATCACGGGGCCTCGCTACACGAACCCCGACGCCATCGCGCGTTTCGATACGCTCGAGATCGAAGAGGTCGGTCCGGATCGCGTCCGAGTGAGCGGCGTCAAGGGTGAGCCCGCGCCGAGTACGTACAAGGTATCGGCGCATCGGCTCGCAGGTTTTCGTAACCGCGTGAGCTTCGTTTTTCGCGGCGGACGGGTCGAAGAGAAAGCGGCGCTTGCCGAAAGGACGCTGCTTCATAAGCTCGGGGGCAAAGCGCAGTTCGCAGCGTACCATAGCGAGCTCGAAGGCGGCGGTGATTTCGGCATTCTCCATGTCGGTGTGCGTGATCCGAACCCAAAGAAGGTGGGCCGCGCATTTACGAACCGCGCCGTCGAGCTTGGCACCGCCAACTATCCGGGGATGAACCTTACGGCGCCGCCCGAAGGCGAAAAGCCGGCGCTCGAGGTTTTCTCCGCGCTCCTCGATAAACGCTACGTGAAAGAAGTTGTCATTCTTGAGGGTGAGCGAATCGAGGTCGAGCCGGCGGCGCCCGGTGTGGTCGATCCCATCCCGGAGGTCGAGGCTCCGACGCTCGAGACGCCGGGCGGAGAGCGAGAGCTCAGGCAACTTCGAGACGTGTTCTATGCGCGCTCGGGTGATAAGGGAAGCGACGCGAACCTTGCGATCTACAGCCAGACCGAGGCCGGTTTCGCTTTTCTGCTGAATGAGCTCACCGTGGAGCGCCTGAAGGAATTGATGCCCGAAGCGGCGGCTTGCGAGATCGAGCGCTTCGTCTTTCCGAAGCTCAAGGCGTTGAACTTCGTCATTCACAATTTTTTGGATGGCGGCGTTGCGCAGAGCCTCAAAGCCGATCCGCAGGCGAAAGCCTTGGGTGAGCAACTCCTCAATCAAAAGATGCCGCTTCCGAAGAGCCTCTTCAGCTGAGCAAACGCTCGCTCGACCGACCGGTTGGATTGTTCAGCGGCTTAGGAGGCGGGGCGAGACCCTCGGGGCGCCGCTCCGCCTTTGGCCATTCCCTGCGCGTTTCTTATCTCTGAAGCGCTGGAAGCGCCTGCACGGCGACGCGGAAGGGGAAGGCGCGCGCGTTTCAGAATGCGTAGAGCAGCGCCAGCATGAAGCCCGCCCAGAGGACGAAGTTCAGCAAAAACGGCGCATCGTGCAGCATCGCCTCCGTCGGGCTCTCGTATTCGTGCCCGCTCGTGATGAGCATCATGAAGCGGGCGACACCAAAGATGGGGAAGACGGTGGTGAGCGGTAGCTGTGGAGAGTCGATGAGCGCGCGTGTTTCGGCAGAGAGCGTGTACGAGAGGTATACGGCGATGGGGACGAGGCCAAAAACGATGAGGGCGTAGCGAAGACCGCGGCGATCGTAGCGTGAGAGCACACTCCGGCGCTCCGCATCGCTCACCTCGAGAAGCTCGTGCATGCGCTTTCCTAGGCCGAGGAAGCTTGCGAGGAAAAAGGTGGCAACAAGGAGATGGCCGGATGCTGGGATGTCGGCGGCCGCTGCGCCGCCAAGGACTCGGAGTTCAAAGCCTCCCGCGATGCAGAGCACGTCAAGGTAAGGAATTTCGCGGAGTTTATGCGTGTAGGCGAAGTTGAGCGTAAGGTAGCCGGCGAGGATGAGCGCAAGGGCTGGCGCGTATAGAGCGGCGGCGCCGAGCGCGCCAACGAGGAGGATGAGCGCTGCTCTTCGCGCCGCTGTGATCGAAAGCTCACCGCTCGCGATGGGCCGGAAGCGCTTCTGCGGATGGGCTCGATCCTTTTCGCGATCGGCGATATCGTTGAGCAGATAGACGGCGCTCGAGGTGGCGCAAAAGAGCAGAAACGCGATCGCGCTCGCGATGCTGGCGTCTGCATCAAAAAGCTTCTTCGAAAAGACGAGCGGCGCGAGGATAAATAGGTTCTTCACCCATTGCTTCGGCCGCATCGCCCTGAGGAGGGCGAAGGACATGGCGCGTGACCATAGCACGGGTGGCACTTCGGCGTTCATCCGAAGCGGACGGAGATCCGGCGCTTCGAAGAACCCCCCGGCGTTCTTTTCGGCTACGCTGTCCGTATCACCTTCTTGGATGATCCATATGCGGAATCTCTTGAGCTCTTGGAGTCGGCTTTGCGACCACTGAATCTTCCTCTCCCCCGTCGTTTCCCGAGGCGTGTCGGTTGGCCTCGGAGATCGCTCCGCTCGATGCGCCTCGCGCTTTTCTGCCTATGCACGGCGGCCGTCTTTGTTCCGCTAAGCCATGCCGAGGCCGAGAGTCCCTATCGCTCGAGCGTTCGGACGCTTGCACGGCAGGCCAAGGCAGAGGCAAAGAAGCCCGAAGGGATCATTCCTCTCCTTCTGCTGCGCCAGCTCGACAGCCGTGTGCCTCGGGGCGTGCTCCGCCGAGAGCTCGAGACGCTCGCGGGCGATCGCTCGATTCCGCCTCTCCGTCGCGATCTGATCACGTGGCTTCTTGCTCGTGAGCTCATCCATGAGGGTGAGTTGGAGCGATCGCGTCAGCTCGTGGATGCGCTCGGTCTCATCCGAGACTTTCGCTTCATCGGCCCGCTCGATAATGAAGGGAAGGCGGGGCTTGATGCTGTGACGGAGGCCGAGCTTCTTATCGCGGGCGATGTGAGCGAAGGCCTCCGCGCGCAGGGGAAGGAGCGGCCGGTCGAGCTGCGCCGAACGCCCAAGAGCGGCATCCTCGGCTACGTCGATCTCGACGCCCTCATGCGCCCGAACGTCAGCGTTTGCGCGATTCTCGCGACAGGCATCGAAAGCGATCGCGAGCAAGAGGCGCAACTCTTCCTCGGCGCAGGCGGTGCGTATCGCGTCTTTTTGAACGGGGCCGAGATCACTCGCGAGGACGCTTATCGCGGACCGTTTTTCGATCGCGACCATTATCCGCTCGCGCTGCGAAAGGTCGCGAATCGCCTCGCTATCAAGCTTTGCGCCGATCGCGGATCGATGGGCCTCTATGCACGCGTTCGCGCGCAAAACGGCGGAAAACTGAACGGCGTTAAGATCTCCGCAGACTCGCTCCCACTCGTCGAGCCCGAGGAGACGAGTGCGCTCAGCGAATCTCGCTCAGACTTTCGCGCGCTCCTCGCGGCGGCAACGAGCGATAGAGCCAAGCCCATCGATCTCTATCGATACGCTCGCTACGCGCATATGAGCGCCGGGGACGACCCTGCAGAAGCGCTCGTTCAGCAATATGCAAAGCGCGCCGCCAACGAAGAGCCCACGCTCGATCACCTCGAATTTGCCGCGGCACTCGCCACGCAACGCGGTCAAGCAATGCATTTTGTGGCGAAGGCGCGGGAGCTCTACCCCAACCACGCTCGGGCCATGCTCCTTGAGGCGCGCCTCGCGGCTTCTGGAGTTCATCCCGCGTCGGCTCTGCCGATCCTCGATCGCATCCAAGAAGCGAAGGGCACGGTCGCGATCTCGGCGCGTGCCCTTAGCGCGGAGGTCTACGATCGGCTCGGATTGGTCGAGAAGGCGCTCGCGCTCAGGCGGGAGAATGCGGAGCGGATGGAGCGTGCCCCCTCGAGTCTCCGAGCGCTCCTCACTTCTCTCGGGTATACCGATCGCGAAGCCGAGGCCGAGAAGGTTCAGGCCGAGCTTGTTGCCGCGAAATTCGACGAGATCTCAGCTCGTAAGGGGCTGATTGCGCGCGCGCTATTCCGCGGTGAACGGGAAAGGGTCGAAGAAGGGATCCGCGCCATCAGCGCCATCAGTGGAGCGCGCACCTCGGAGGCGCTCTATATCGCGGCGGTGCTCGAGGCGCTCGGCGAGGAGGAGGCCGCGTTACAAACGCTCGAAGCCGCGAGGGGGCTCGCCCCGGACGAGCCTGCGATTTATCGCGCCGAAGGCAAACTCCTTCAGCGCCTCGATCGCGATGAAGAAGCGAAGGAGCGCTATCGAGCGGCGCTCGCGCTCCGACCTCAGGACGCGGGGCTACGCGAGCTCCTTGGACAGATCGAGCAAATCGAGCGCCCCGATGAGGCGTACGCGCAGACGGCGGAAGCGCTACTCGAGCGACGGGTCGAAGCGAGCGGTTATCCAACAACCATCCTCCAAGACCTCACGGTGCAGACAGTCTACGAGAACGGTCTTGGTTCGACCTTCCATCAGCTTGCCGTCCAGATCCACAACGAGGAGGGGGCACGATCCTTTCGCGCCTATCCCATCGTCTATACGCCGGGTTCGCAGCGAGTCGAGCTTCGGACGGCGCGAGTTTTCCGAAAGAACGGACAGATCCTTGAAGCGCTCCGCACCTACTCGCAGCAGATGGGCGAGCCTTGGTATCGACTGTATTACGATACGAGGCAGCTGACGGTCGTCTTTCCCGAGCTCGAGCCGGGCGATACCGTCGAGATCCGCTATCGGGTCGACGATATCGCGCCGAGGAATATGTTCGATGACTATTTCGGCCGGATGAGCTTCCTCAAGGCGCAGGTGCCCATTGCCGAGCTCGAGCATGTCTTTATCTTGCCTGAGAAGCGCACCTTTATCTTTAACCAGCCCGAGCTTACGGGGCTTGAGCGTTCGGAGGAGGTCCGTGGCGACGAGCGCATCATCCGATATCGCGCGCGCGATATCCCGGCGCTCCGGGCCGAGGCGCGCATGCCCGGAGGGACCGAAATCCTTCCCTATCTCCACGTTTCGACGTACGCGAGCTGGGAGGCGGTCGGGCGGTTCTATTGGGGGCTCATCAAAGACCAGCTCTACGCCGATGAGGCGCTTAGAGCGACGGTTCGAGAGCTCGTCGAGGATGCGCCGGATCTCGAGACCAAGGTGCGACGGATCCATGCTTGGGTGCTCGATCACACGCGCTATGTCGGCCTCGAATTCGGCATCCACGGCTATAAGCCCTATCGCGTCGTCGATATCGTCAAGCGCGGCTTCGGCGATTGCAAGGATAAGGCGGCGCTGCTTTATGCGATGTTTCGAGAGGCCGGCATTGATGCGGATATCGTGCTGATACGCACGCGGCGGAACGGCGCGATCGAGGACGCACCGGCATCGCTTGCCGTCTTCGATCATGCAATCGCATATGTGCGCGAGCTCGATCTTTACCTCGATGGGACGGCAGAGCATTCGGGGCTTCGTGAGCTTCCGAGCGAGGATCAGGGAACGCTCGTCCTGCACGTCGCCGAGAATCGGGTTGAGCAACGGGTGACGCCGGTCGACCCACCTGAGCGCAACGTGACGGCGCGGATGACAGAGCTCGATCTCGCGAAGGATGGTTCGGCGGCGTACCGTGTCGTCGAGCGAATCAAAGGCATTGATGCCGCGAGCTTGCGCTCCCAATACCAAGCGGAGGGTACCCGAAAAGAGCGTCTCGAGCGCCGAGCGCAGAGCCATTTCACCGGGGCGAGCGTTGCGTCTTTCGAGGTCAGTGATGTCTTCGATCGGAACGCGCCCGTCGAGCTTCGATATGAAGGTGAGGCGCCCCAGGTGGCGAGCGCAGCTGGCGAGGAGCTGCGAATGCGTCCAAGCTCCATCAGCAACCTTGGCCGTATCTTCGCCCCCTCGCCGCGACGGGAGCATCCCCTCGATCTCGGCATTCCCTCGATCTACGAGGAGCGCATCCGTGTGAGGATTCCTGAGGATGCGCGTGTCGTCGGCTTGCCCGAAAGTGCGCGCGCGAAGAGCGAATTCGGTGAGTTTCGTCTCGATGCGCGCGAAGCGGAGGGGGCAGTCGAGATCGAGCTTTTTCTGCGCTTCGATCGCGATAGGGTGGAGCCCAGCGACTATCCGGCGTTTCGCGCGTGGATCGAAGCGATCGATCAAAGCGTCCAGCAGCAGATCACATTTGGAGGTGCGCGATGAGATCGCGTGAGAGCAAGATGTTCCGCGCCATCGGCGTCTTTTGGATGGTTGGCCTCGTTCTTTCGGGATGCGGCGAGCGCGGTAAGAGCGAGCTGCGAGAGGTCGATCGCCTGCGCCTCGCTTTCGAGCGCGATCCGGGCGATCTCCGAACCGCCCGCCTTCTCGCAGAGGCCGAGCTTTTCACCTATGAAGGTGAGCCGCCTCGCGCGCGTGCGCCGATCGCTCGGCTGAAGTCGGCCGATCCGAGCGATCCTGTTCCGGCGCTTCTCGAAGCCGAGCTCAGCGTACTTCTAGGTGAGATGCGCGATGCAGGAGAGGCGTATCTCACCGCCATCTCGCTTGCGTCGAAGCGGGATGACGCGCTCTCGCAGGCGATCCTCGAGTCGGCCATTGGCGATCTCGGCGCACTGGCCAGCTACCTCCCGGCGAGACCACGAATTTTCGATGCATTTCAAGCGCTTTTCGAGGATGAAACGCTTCGGCTCGGGCTGCCGGTTCATTCGCGCCTCGGCTCCCAACTCATCGCCGAGGCGTATCGAAAAGGAGATGCCGCCCTTGCGATGGCTCGCGCCGCGACGATTGGATGCATCGCGGAGTATCGCGTCGCGGGTCCGTTCGGTCCACACAACCTGCTTGGATTCGACGACTCGCTCCCTCCGGAGCGCGATGGCGTGCTGCGGCAGGAATACGAGCTTGGAAAGCTTCGGGGAGTTCGTCCGACGCGGAGTGTTGATGCGCGGGGCTGTGAGGCGCTCCTCGGAGGCGGCGAGTATGAAGCGGGCGGCGTCTATTATGCCGAGGCGAGGGTTCAGATCCCGCGAAGCGGACGGTATATCGTCAACCTCGAGACGCCGAATTCGGCCGTGCTCTATGTCAACGGGAAGGAGCGCGCGCGGATCGACCGGCGACAGGAGCCGAGCGCGATCGATCGCTACCTTGAACTTGATCTTGAAGAGGGCGAGGCGATCGTTCGCGTGAAGATCGCATCGCGTCATGCGAACCCGATCCTCGCCATGGCCGTTCGAGAAAAGACGGAAAAAGACCTCGCGCTGCCCGAGCCGAATTCGCACCTCGAGCGCTACCTTCGCGCCGCCCGGCTGCTGGGGCGCGGCGACGTGATCGGCGCGCGTGAGCTCTATCGGGTAAATGCCTCTGAACTCGGCGGCTTGGCGCTCTCACTCTATATCGCGATCTCGGAGAACGATCCGCTGCGGTTCGATGAAAACCGACGCGATGCGGCGAGGGACCTCTCACGGAGGCTCCGGCGTCAATCGCCTGAGGCATGGCTTCCGATCCTGAACGAAGCGCTTCTTGCGGCGGCCGAGGGGCGGACGCTTGAGGCAATCGAAACGCTCCGTGAGGCGCACGCCAAATACGACGAGGTTTATAGCCTCACGGCGACGCTCCGAAGTTACCTTCTCGAGCGAGGCTTTGATGCCGAGGCTGACCGACTCCTTGATCGGCTCGAGCTGATTTCGCCCGCGGGATGCAATCCGATCGAGGAGCGGCTTGAGACCGCTCTCCGTCGCGATCGTCATCATGAGGTTCTTCCGCTCGCCGAGGCGATGCGCGAATGCGATCATGAAAATCACGCGCTTCTCAACTATTACCTTCGCCGGGGCGAATACGCCGAGGCGATGCGTGAGCTTGAGCGGCTCGAGGCGCTGCTGCCGAGGAGCCGCGCCATCGGCCTCCTCGGCACAAAGATCTATATCGCGCGCGCCCAAGGCGATGATGCCGAGGTCGATGCGCTCCTCGAAGCGTTGATGACGCGGGATCCGCGCTCGAGCGGGACACTTCGAGAGATTTTCGATCGCGATCTATCGCGGGGCGAGCGGGAGGCTGGAGTCCAAAAGCTCCGCGGAGCGTTCGAAAAAGAGCGAAATGCCTTTGTCGACCTCAGGTTTCTCCTCGCAGACCTTCGGATTGAAGACCCCTTTGAAGGCTATTGGATCGACGGGCTCGAGGTGATCGAGGAATTCAAAGCGAGCGAGGCTCGCTACGATCAAGGTCTCGTTCTGATCTTTGATTATCTGGTGACGCGCGTGCTCGATGATGGGACGCAGCTGACGCTCGTTCATCAAATACAGCTCGCGAACAGTGAGGAGGCTGTCGACGCCCTCGGTGAATTCCAAGCGCCGAATGGCGCCGATCTCCTTGTGCTTCGAACGATAAAAGCGGATGGACGCATCCTCGAGCCGGATTCGATTGCGGGAAAGGATAGCATCTCGCTTCCATCACTTGCGCGAGGTGATTTCGTCGAGTCGGTCTATCAGCTCGGCGTCAGTCCAGCCGAGACGATGCAGGGCGGAATTGCTGGGGATCGCTTTATCTTCGAGAGCTACGAGGTTCCCTTCCACCGCTCCGAGGCGGTGTATATCTTTCCGAAGAAGCTCGAGCCGAGCTTCGATGTGCGCGGCAATCTGCCTCCGCCCGCAGTGGAGGAGCGTGGCGAAGAGCGTGTCTATCGCTTCCGGGTTGACGGCCGCCTTCCGCCCGAAGCTGAGCCGAATTCGGCGCATCCATTCGAGTTCCTCACGTCGGTGAGGTGGACCGTCGATTATGGTTGGGAGCGATTGGTTGAAGCGTTCGCCGATGGGCTCAGCGATCGCGTGATCGTCGATCCAGCGCACCTCGAGCTCGCGAAGCAGATCGCGGGCGACGGGAGCTCCGAAGAGCGCGCCCGTCGCATCTATCGTTGGGTCCTCAAAAACATTGAGGACGGCGACCACTTCATGGGTCAGGCTGCGGCGATTGTGGCGGCTCGTTCCGGCTCGCAAACACGGGCACTCCACTACCTGCTGAAGCTCGCCGACATTCCATCGACGATCCTCTTCGCGCGGAGCTTTTCGGCCGACCAGACGAAGATGGAGGCCGCGGATAACGGGATTTATGATCGCGCCCTTCTCCGAATCGACCTCGGAGATCGGACGGTGGATGTTTCGACAGGCGGAAGGCATCTCCCCTTCGGTTACCTCGGATCGGATGTGCGCGGACAGGACGCCATCGCCATCACACGCGGCGGGAGCATCGTCAACGTGGACGAGCGGGGCGAGGACCATCGTTTGGTCACGGTCCGTGCGACGCTGGATGCGGATGGCTCAGCGCTCGTCGAGATCGAAGAGCGCCTGAGCGGCGCCTTTGGCATCTCGTGGCGCAACGATCTCGACGCGATCCCCGAGGCGGATTTCGAGCGTATCTTCGAGCAAGCCTACGCGGCAAGGCTCCTTCCCGGAGCGAGCCTCGAAGCGCTGGGAATCGAAGATGCCGACGATCCCGAGCGACCGCTCGTTTTACGCTATCGGCTCGACGCGCCTCGTTTTGGTCATCGTGAGGGAAGCGAATTCGTCCTCCCCTCTCTCTTCCCAATGGGCCTCTCACCCTCGCTTACCAATCTGCCGAGCCGAACGACCCCGACTCAGATCGATCGCATCTCCTTCGAAATCGAGATGGAGGTGAAGGCGCCCAAGGCTCAAACGGTACGTGCCCATGAAGCGATTCGGGAGCAAGGTCCGGGCGGTGCGTTTTTCGAAATGGATTTCGAGGGCGACGCAAAGCGCTTCGTTCAGCGGCGGAGGGTGGATATTCCGCGAATGCGCGTCGATGCCGACGATTATCCCGAGCTCTATCGGTTTACTCGAGCGGTGGACGCAGCCGATCAGCGCGCGATTCGACTTCGCTTCTGAGACAGGTCAGCAAGTACGCGCGGCGCGTCGAGGGTCGCAGCACTTGCTGGCCGCTTTGGGGCGAGGCCGTGTGCGACGCGGACAACTCACGCGTTTCGTTCCATGCGTCACGCGCGAGACTCGGGCGGCCCGCCTAACATGTGCCGTGTCCCTTCCGCTCGGTGAGGAAAATCTTTCCAGGGTTCAGGATGCCGGAGGGATCGAAGAGCGCTTTGATGCCGCGCTGAAGGGTGATGAGCTCGCTCGATTGCTCGAGCGGAAGATAGGGGGCTTTGAGGACGCCGATGCCGTGTTCTCCGCTAAGCGTTCCTCCCATTTCCACCGTCGCGCGGAAAAGCGCCTCGATGGCTCGATCCACCTCGGGCCGCTTCTCGGGATCGTCCCAGAGGAAGTTGACGTGGAGGTTTCCATCCCCTGCGTGTCCGTAAGTGGGCATGAGGATGCCGGACTCTTCTGAGATCTCGCGGCAGCGCCGGAGAAGATCGAAGATTCGCCGACGAGGAACGACGATGTCTTCGCTCAGCTTGAAGCGCGCGATGCCCCGGAGCGTACGGCTCAGTTCTCTTCGTGCGGCCCAGAGGCGCTCTCGCTCTGTGCTCGATTGGGCGCTTAGGATCTCGAGCGCCCCGGCTGCATTGAACGCGTCCGCGACACGCTCAAGCTCACGTTCTAGCAGCGCCTCATCGCCGTCGAGCTCGACGAGGAGCATCGCTTCGGCGCCTTCAGGGATGGCGACGCCCGCATCACGCCGCATCAATCCGAGCGCGATCGAATCGATGAGTTCGAGGCATCTTGGCGTGATGCCTCGCCTAAGTGTCGCTTGGATGGCCTCGCCGATGCTCTCATCGCTTGGCAAGAAGACGAGAAGGGTGTGGATGCTTTCGGGGCGAGGAATGAGACGGAGGCGCGCACGCTCGATGAGGGCGAGGGTGCCCTCGGAGCCAACGATGAGGCCCGCCAGATCGTAGCCTGTGACACCCTTCACGGTGGGTCGACCTACATTAAGACGCGCGCCCGAACCCGTGACGGCTTGGAGTGAGAGCACGTAATTGCGCGTTACGCCGTATTTGAAGGCGCGCGGTCCGCCAGCATTGCAGGCGAGGTTGCCTCCGATGGTGCAGGTGGCGAGTGAGTTGGGATCGGGAGGATAAAACAGTCCCTCGGCTTCGACCGCCGCGTGGAGGTCCGCTAGCACGACTCCGGGGTCGACGATGGCAATGCCTTCTTGCGCGTCTATCTCGACGATCGAATTTAGCTTCTCGGTCGACAGAACGATGCCGCCATGAACGGGAACGGCGCCTCCGACGCGCCCCGTCCCAGCGCCGCGTGCAGTGAGGGGGATTTCGTATTTCGCAGCGATCTCGACGACGAGCGCGAGAACGTCTCCGCGCTCGACGCGCACGATCGCGTCGGCGAGATGCGGCTCGACCTCGCTCTCGTCGTGCGAATATGCGGCGCGGATGTCGGGATCGCGAATCACCGATCCGCTCCCAGCGATCCGCTCAATCTCGAGCAACGCTCGGTCCAAGTTCATAGGGGGAACGTAGCGGATTCGTCTCGCTCTTTCACGTGCGCCGCTTTCTCTTTACGTTCAAGACGAGAACGACCATCCTGAGCGCGTGGAAGGAAAATCCTTTCAAAAGGTTCCGGTTTGGTTCGGATCGACGCGATGGACGGTGGTCTTCCTCTTGCCGTTCTTCATCGCGTTCATCGAGCTCTTGGGTAGTTGTCAGCTGAGGAGCACGCGTCCGACCGCGGAGGATTTTGATGCGGCTGCGAAATTCTTAGTGCCGCGCCTCCATGAGGGAGTTCGCGTGGTCGCGGCGCCCGAGGCTTACGATCCGCTCGTTCGAAAATCCCTCGGAAAGCACCTCAGCCGCCATCAGCTTGCTCCTCTCGATCTCAGCCGGTTTGAAACGATTTATGCCGTGAGCGTCGATGGCGCTTTTCCTCGGCAGCGATTCTCGGGGCGCCCTACGGTTGAGGGAAGCTTCGGGCCGCTGGTGATCTATCGCTGGGATCGAGGCGCGCCTT
>JAAZAH010000130.1 GCA_012514415.1 Sandaracinaceae bacterium | reverse complement strand
GTGACAATGGCGCCGAAGATGGCGAAGAAATCGCCGAGGATCACGAGCGCCGTCATGGTGATCGCCATGGAGAGGGCGCGCGGAACGACCAGATAGGTGATGGGGTCGATGGCGAGCGCACGAAGCGCGTCGATCTGCTCGGTGACGACCATGGTGCCGAGCTCGGCTGTATTGTTTGCGCCGACGCGTCCATTGAACATCAGGGCGATGAGGAGCGGGCCAATTTCGCGGAAGGTCGTAAAGAGCGCGGCCCATCCGACAAAATGCGTGGCGTTGAAGCTTTGGACGATCGGTGCGGCCTGAATGACCATGATCCCGCCGGTGAAAAACGCGGTCGCGATCACGATCGGAAGCGATTGAACGCCCATCCGGTACATATTCCGGAAGAACTCGACGCGATCGATCTTGGGGGGCAGAAGCCGGCGAAGAATCTGCGCGGCCATGATCGCGATGCCGCCCGTCTGCTGGGCGATGGCGAGCGCGGCGACGCCGACCTGCGTCGGTAGGCTAAGGAGCGCGGCCTTCATAGAGGTCCTTCGGTCTTTCCATGGACGAACTGCTCGACAGCGGGGTGCTTGCTCGCGCGCGCTTCCTCGACGGTGCCCTCGAAGATAAGGCGGCCGTTGAGGAGCATCCCGACACGATCGGCGATGGTGAGGACGCCGGCGACGTCGCTCGAGATCACGATCGCGGTGCTTTTCTGCGCCCGCTGCTCGTCGCGGATAAGGTTGTAGATTTTTTGGCTGGTGACGGGATCGAGCCCGGCGGTGGGCTCGTCATAGAGGACGACGGGCGCGCGTGCGATCGTGGCGCGCGCCACTCCCACCCTCTTTTTTTGCCCGCCCGACAGACTCGCTGGAATCCGATCTTCGATGCCGGGGAGGGCGACCGCTGCGAGCCGCTCCGCGACCCGCTCGCGAATCTCATCCTCGGGCATGTCGAAAAGGCGCTCAAGCGGGAACGCGATATTTTCTCCGACCGTTTTATCGAAGAGGGCGTAGTTCTGAAAGAGCATCCCGATCTTTTTGCGGAGCTCCATCATCTGCAGTTCATCGCTTGCGGTCACCTCGACGTCACCGATCCAGACGTGCCCGCGCGCGGGCCGAAGGAGTCCGGCAATGGTCTTGAGTAAGACGCTTTTCCCCGAGGCTCCGGGGCCGATGAGCGCATAGATTTCTCCCTCTTGAACCTCGAAGCTCACGCCGCGAAGGACGGGGCTTTTGAAACTCAAGTGGATGTCTTCGACGCGGATCAACTATCGCTCCTTGGCGCAAGGCACGCCATTTCGCTCTCACGGGAGAATGGATTGTACAGACTCTGAATCGTTTTGGAAGAGTTCTTTCTAGAGTGCAGTCGAAGAAATGCGCGCGGAATAGGCGCGATCGCGCTCTTTACTCACCAAATCGCGCGTGTTGACTGAACGGTGATTCATCGACCGATCGAGCGGATCGATCGAATTTATAGGGCATTGAGCCGATACCGCGTCGCGCTGTACCAGCTCGCAATTCTCACGGAAAAAGGCAGCTCCACTTACTTTCCCTGCGTGACGCAGGGCGTCACGATCGACATCATGTCTTTTTCCGACCTCACCTCGAGGCGTGAAAACGCAAAGAAGACCGATCGCGATGCAAAATTCAACCTCGGGACGCGAGGCGTCAGTCGGCTTAGTTTCTGAGTTGCGGACACATTCCAGAGCGCGCAATCAAATCTAAAAGTTGACTTGAGTCCAAGTTTGATGGTCAGTCCACTCGGAACTGATAGCGGACCGCCATGCGCGGTGATCCAAAGCTTGGAAAGCGGGCCGCGCCGATGAGCTCGTGCAGACAATCGCGGAAGCCACGGCTCCCCTTGCGCGCGCTCACGCCGATGACCTTTCCATCGCCGCCGATCGCGATGTCGATCGGGATCGAACCGAGCCCCCGTCCATGATCGCGCTCGAGGTTCAAGCAGCGAAGCCCGCCGCTTTGAAGGCGCGCGTCGAGGACGCGGGAGACTTCCGCGGGTTTCAGCTGCCCGCCGCCTCCGCCGCTCCGCGCATCGCCGAGATCGATCACCTCATTCATCGCCACCTCGTACGAGGGGACGCGCTCGCCACGCGAGCCGCGCACGCGTCGAGCGTTGGGACGCGAGACGCGCGGCGGAGGCTGGAGGAGCTCGGCGCTTCCCTCGATGCGGATCTCACCGAGCTCATAGAGCTCGATGGCCTCGACGATCTCGACGGGCTCCTCCTTTGCGCGCCCTTCGCGCGTGAGGATGAAGACGATGAGGACGCTTAAAAAGAGTGCCGTGCCCGCTCCGATTCCGAGGAAGAGCCTTCGGCGCGCGGCGTCCTCCTTATCTGCAAGTTGCTCGGCCGCTTCGAGGTCTTGGGCGATCTCGAGCGTCTCTCGCTGTTTTTCAAAGTGCCCCTCGAACTCTTTGGTCTCTCCGAGCGCTCGCGCTTCGCCGCTTGATTCGATGAGGAGATCGCTTTCGGTGAATAGACCGGCGACGATTCGTTTCGCGATGTCCTGCAGGTTGAATGGCCCGTGATCGATGCCGTCTTTGCGGACGAGATAGGCGAGGGCGGGATCGGTGCGCCTCTTCGAGTTCCGCTCCACGAGCCGCCTGCCCAAGAGCTCATTCAGATCTTCATCGCCTCGAAGGCCTCGGCGGTGAAGGAATTGGGCGAGTGCGGCGCGGAGGAGCTTCGGACTTTCAAAACGGTTCTCGACCTTGCCGATGGTGCGCCGCATGAGCGCGTCGATCGACCTATCGGCTTCGGGATGCGTCTCGGAGGGGCGCCGATACCCCTCGGCCGGAGAGCGTCCCGTGAGGACTGCATAAAAGATGGCGCCGAGGCCAAAAACATCACTCGCTCTCGTCGGCGCTTCACCTGCTTTGACCTCGGAAGCGAGATACGCGTAACGAGATGCCGCAAAACCTTCCGTGCCCTTTGCCGCGAGGATCGCGCGCTC
The DNA here is from genome assembly GCA_012514415.1 of Sandaracinaceae bacterium. Classification (GTDB taxonomy): domain Bacteria; phylum Myxococcota_A; class Polyangia; order Polyangiales; family Houyiibacteriaceae; genus JAAYBZ01. Next base: position 1,749 of record JAAZAH010000130.1, on the reverse strand, counting down.
TTCGAAGCCAAGGATCTTGAGCTCACCATCCGGGCTGATGAGGAGTGCGCCTGGGCTCAGGCATCCATGAACGTAGGCATCGCCGATCGCTTCGAGAATTTTTGCAGCGCGGTAGAGGAAAACGAGCGCGAAATCGAGAGAAACGCCCCCCTCGCTTCCGCCGCGGTGCATTTCGGGGAGGCGCTCCTCGAGCGTGTCGCCTTCGAGGACTTCGAGTGCGATGAAGCTCGCCCCGCCCGGCGCTTCGCCAACGCCGTAGATGGCGACGGCGCCGGTGGGACGACCTTCGGCAACCTCGCGGACCGTCTCCCAAAGTAGGCTTGCGCCACCCGGGCCGAGCTGCTCGGCATGGAAGATGCGGAGGTCCACGCGGCGCCCGTGTTTTTGGTCACGTGCCGCGTAGAAGACCGAGAACGCATCTTCGTGGATCTCTTCAAGGATTTCGAAACGACCGCCGAGAAGCCGGCGCCCATTTCGAGAAGCATCTTTACCCGCAGTCATTCACCCCTCGAGCTCTCGTCATTGGCGTGCGTCCTGTTCTTCGGCCCGACGGTACCACCATGGAAGCCGAATGTGGAGCGCGCCGCCTCGACGAATGCGCCGAAGGGCCATGAGGTCAACGCGCCTTCGCGCGTTCCGCGACGACGGCTTTGCCCTTGTAGTCGGCCTCTGCGAGCGCTGCGAGGACATCCTCCGCCACGTCTTCATCGAGGCGCACGAAAGAGTGCTTTTCCTTTGTGCGTACGCGCTTGAGGGCGGTCCGCTCGATCTTCGTCGTCTCGAGGAGCCATTGAGCGATCTCGCTTGCCTTGAGCCCATCGCGCTTGCCGAGATTCAGATAGAGCGTGACCTCATCCTCGTCATCGTCCTCGTCCGCATCGTTTTGTCGGGAACTCTTTTTGGGCTTCGCTCGACTCTCCTCGCTTCGTGAAGCGCCGGCTCGTCGCGCCGCTGCAGCGAGCTCGTCCACATCGCCTGATTCGGCAAAAAAGAACGAGGCGATGAGCCGGGCCAGGATGGCTTCGCGATCGGGATGCGCGAGGAGACGCTTGGCGATTGCGCGATCGATCGGGCGATCGATCGCGCGTGTGCCGGCGATGAGGAGCTCGAGGCGATCGAGCTCGGCGCGGCTCTCGGCTTCACCCTCGGTCGGCAGGGAACGCTCGACAGGGAAAATTTTGTATTGGAGGCGAAGGTAGTAGAGCGAGCCGAGCTCGGGAGGGGCAACCAAAGAGATTGCCGTCCCCGTACGCCCTGCGCGTCCGGTGCGTCCGGTGCGGTGCACGTATTGCTCGAGCTGAGTGGGCAGCTCGACGTTGATCACATGCGTGAGGTGGCTCACATCGATGCCGCGAGCAGCAACATCGGTCGCGACAAGGAAGCGGATCTCACCGCGACTCGTCCGCTCCATCACCTTTTCGCGTTCGCGCTGCGACAGATCGCCGCTCAGAAAATCAGCCTCGTAGCCGGCTTGAGTGAGCGCGCGAGCGATCGCTTCGGTCTCTGCTTTGGTATTGCAGAAGATGATGGCGTTCTCGGGGTCTTCGATCTCGATGATGCGGACGAGATCCTTGGCGCGCGCGACGCCCGAGACGAGATAGACGAAATGGCTGACGCCGAGCGCACCGACGGCATCTCCACTCAGCTCGATCAATTCGGGGGCGCGAAGGTGGCGCTCGGCCATGCGTTTGACGGGGCCCTCGGTGGTCGCCGAGAAGAGGAAATTCTGCCGCTTCGAGGGCAGCTCCT
>JAAZAH010000129.1 GCA_012514415.1 Sandaracinaceae bacterium | reverse complement strand
TCCCCAAGATGACTCACCCTGAAGGGGGAACGTATTGGGATCACACGCTCGTCGTCTTTGGCTCGGAATTCTCACGCACAGCGCGCGGTCAGCGCTTCAACTCCGCCAACGGAAGCGATCACACCTCGGATTACGCCACTCGCTTCATGTCCATGCCCGTCTTCGGAGGTCCTGTCTCCGGCGGAAGAGTGGTCGGCGCGACGACGCGTAAATCCGATATGGCACCGGAAGGCCCCCGCTATTCGTACCGCTCCCTTATGAATACCATCATGGAGGCGATGGGATGCGATCCATCGGTCTTCTTCCCAGCGTCACCTTCGATCCCCGGACTGGTCACATGATGCGTGCGCTCGTCCTCTCGCTGCTCTCCATCCTCGCCGCGTGCACCGAAACCATTGCTGAACCTAAGGTCGAGATCCCTCCCAGCGGACTTGATTGGGAAGACGGCGGGCTTCCGTTCTATGGCGCCCCGCGCGAGGTTCTCCCCTATACCGGGACAGAGAAGGTCGTGCTCGACGCCCAAGAGCAGATCCCCGACGGACTTACACTTCAATCCGCCGTCGTCCGCCGCAGCTGCGGCCCGCTTAATGGCGTCTGCCACAATCAGAAAGAATATCCCGATCTGCACACTCCGGCGAATTTCCTCGATTCCATCGGAGCACCCTGCAACGTCCAATCGGGCAATCCCGAGGGTGTCTTCGATCGCTGTGAACGCGTCGGAGATCGACTCGAGATCGGCGAGGACGGCCGCCGCCTTGAGATCGGCTACGTCGATTTCATCGCGCCCGATGGCGACGGGGAGTTGATCGTCAGTCCAACCATGCCTGGGCTCCATCTGCACTTCAAAGAGAAGGCCTCGATGGAGCATCAAGGCGCGTGGCGCACCTCAAAGTTCATCCGCACCCTCGTTCGGAGCGATCGCCGGGTCGAAGACTTGAGCTACGCCTCCTATACGTCGCGCGTCCACCTTTTCGATGAAGGGCGTCACGTCGTTCTCGAGGTCGCCAACTATCAAGTCGGCACCATCCTGAACCTCATCGCCGTGGGCATTGAGCAAGGCGACCTCAACCGCAACGGCATCTACGGCGCGCGGCCGATCGATGGGCGAACCTACGGTCCCATTCCCCTTATCGATCCGGGCAGCCCTGAGACAAGCTACCTCATCGCTCGGATGCGGGGCTTCATGAGGCGCGACACCCCCGAGGGTGAGATCATCGAAGAGGTCCCCGGCACGCGCATGCCCCTCGCAAATCAACCCTTCAACGTCCCCGAGCTCCTCGCGCTCTTTTGCTATATCGAGGGGCTCGAGCCGGATGAGCCGCCTCCTCCGCTCTCATCACCCATCGATTATCGGAACTGCAGCTACGCCCAAGACACCTCGCGCCTCGACGGCCTCGCGCTCGAGGGCGAACCGGGCGATTGCGGTTTCGAGACGCGGATTCGGCGCTTCATGGCGACGAACTGCGGAGGTTGTCATGATGGCTCCCAGTACGCGGCGGGGGGCCTTACGCTCATCGGTCATGATTTCTTCGATCGCCTCTTGCTCCCTTCCATCGACGATCCGCTCGGGCGCCCGCTCATCGTTCCGGGCGATCCGGAATCAAGCTACCTCTACCTGAAGGTCGGCGGCGCCCTGACGGCGGGTCAGAGCGAGGAGGACTACCTCGAGCAGCATCAGATTGCGGGCGTGCTCATGCCCTACGCGGGCGATGGATATCGGCCGCTCGACCCCGCGATGATGGCCGATCTCCGCGCGTTCATCGCAGCCGGAGCTTCACCGACCGATCCCTGCACGACGCCCAACGCTCCGATCGACCCGGATCCGGTCGATGATCCAGGAGAGGAGCCTGAAGGCGACTAAATGTTCGGGGACGTCTCGATGGCGGCCCCGCCGAGCTCGGACGTGCGCTGTCCACCCAATGCAAACGCCGCATCGCTCGGCACGAGAAGCTCATCGATGATTTGGACCGAAGTGAGCTCGAGCGGAGGCTCTTCGCTCAGCTGAAAGTCGATGCCGAGGGCATTTGTGGCTGAAGCGACGAGAAGATTGCGTCCTGCCATCGCGGCAAGCCGATGCGCCGGATGCGCAAAAGGATCGATGCTGACGACCTCCGGCCGATCGCACGGCCCTTTTACGATTCGGACGCTCGCGAGACCATCGAGCTCGAGCGCTTCGACGACGTCCTCGGCAAGCTGAATGGCAACGGGGTCTAAGACGACGCGATATGCGAAGACCTCATCGACATGCCCGAATTTCTCAATGACCTCGATCGCGATGCTCGCACTCGGCACCGCGGTCGATGGACGGAAGGTGAGGACGTGCAGCTCGGGTCCCGGGAGGATCCGGCGTCCGATGAGCGCATCCCAGCCCGCCGGTTCAATGGGAACGACAGAAGAAGTAATGCGTTGACGAGCGATTTGACTCTCGGGCTCACGCCCTTCGATCTCGAGCGGGAGAGGGCTCGCGATCGCTCTCCGAAGCGCTTCACCGATATAGGTTCGCGGCATGGGAAATCGGCCTTCGATCTCGCGCGTGAACTCGTAGCGATCGAGGGCGAGCATGGCCGCGTGAACGCTCGGGACGAGCACGCGAACGCCGTTGACTGCAAAAAGCCTCCGCGCCGCCGCGAGATTCAAGAAACCCTCCGATGCCGTCGGCACGATTAGCTCGATCTCGAGGCGCCGACACTCACGGATGAGCTCTGGGATCGCCTCAACGCTCTCGAGGGGCGCGTGATGAACCCGATTGGATTCCGGGACCAGATAAAGCCCCTCTGAATGGAGGGAAGCATCCCCCGCGAAAACATCCGCCCCGGCGCTCGCAAGCACACGGATCGCCGTAGGGGCGGCGGCACTCCCCACGGAGAGGACCAAAATACGACGATCGCGAAGATGCGAATGGGGCATGGCTCCATAGGGAATCAAACTTCATGCCACTACGCGCACTTAAGAATCCGCATCGTTCTTCGTCGATTTCCCGCGGCAAAGGCCCTCACGAACTCCAGTTCAGGGACTCCATTAAGGGTTTGTAATCTCCGCAACTGGTTTTTCAGATACGGCAAAGTGCGTTGCAGAAGTGAAACCTACGCTTCGCGCTCCTTCGCGACCCCGTACAGGAAAAGGTCGACGGCGCGCTGAGGAAAGTTTTCGGGCAGCGCCTCGCCGCGCAGCCATTGCTGGAGCCGCTCTCCGAAAATCCCGACGAGCGCGTAGGCCGCATCCTCACGATCGATATCGGCGCGGACCGTTCCTTCCTCGACCCCGACCTCGAGGATGATGTCGATCATATCGAAGAGGCGTTTTCTTAAGGATTCGAAATCGTACTCGGGCTGCCCCTCGTCCGGCCAGAGCTCGGCACGCATAAGAAGACGCATGCCGCGGGCGTTCTTGCTAAATTGGTCGAGAAAGAGTTGCATCCCGCCAATGAGTCGATCGCGCATGGGCTGCTCGACGTTCACAACCTCGGCCATGGTCTCGGCGAGCCAATCGCTCTCGAAACGAAGCGTCTCGAGGAAGAGTGCTTCTTTTCCGTGGAAATAATAATAGAG
>JAAZAH010000128.1 GCA_012514415.1 Sandaracinaceae bacterium | reverse complement strand
GAAGACTGGTCGGGGAAGCGTCATGCAATTTATATCGGCGCACCGGCGGGGGAATTGCTTCGAGCGGCGAAAAAAAACAGACGATGACCTAAAACGATGACCTAGGTTGACGACGCGACGCGATGCCGCCTTCCTCCATGCGACAACCTCGGTCCGCTTCTCGGCCGCGAGCGGCGCGGCGCAAGAGCCTCGCTCTCCATACAACAACCTCGGTCCGCCCAATGCGGCTTGACACTCGTCAAGCCCCGTCGATAAAGTCGGTCCGATCCCGCTCCGGCCGACACCGGTGGGGGTGTTTCGTGAGGACCGCAGACGTAGGCCCCACGAGAAATGACTCGACAATTCGACCCGAGCATATCGCGCGATTCCGCACGGTCCGGATCGCTGGAGGTGGTTTCGATGAGGCAATTCCCCGCCTATCTTATGGTGCTGATGCTCTCGCTCTCGCTCTTTGGATGCCGCGCCTCTCGCGACGATCCGGCGGGGCAGGCGAAAGAGCTCGCTGACGCTCGCTGGCGTCGCGATGCGCTCCAAAACCTCACCCGGATTTACTCGAACGCGCTTGGCGACAACCAAGGAGATCTCCAGTCCGAAGGCGTCCGCAACGTCATCGACAGCAGCATCGATCTCATCGTCAAAGCCTACCCCGAGATCCACGATCGCGATAAGGAGGCCGCCAAGGGTGTTCTTGAGCTCCTCCGCAACATGAAGGACCCCCGCGCGCTCGACGCGTACCTCGTCGCCCTCGATTGGGAGCAGGACATGACCGAGGATCACGCTGTCGCAGGCGCCAAGGGGATCGCAGACATCGACGTGCCGAACGATCGCATCCCCGAGGTTGTCGCTGCGCTCGAAAAGGCCCTCAAAAAGGCCCCCGGTCGCCCCGAGAACCGAATCGCTCGTGACGTCCGCATCATGGATGCGACCATCCGTGCGCTCGGAAGCCTCAAAAATCCGGCCGCGACGCGTTCCCTGGTCAACCTGATGAGCGAGGACTCGACCGATAAGTTCGACGGCTACTTCTTGCTCCGTCGTCTCGCAGCGATGCAGCTTGCGAACCATCCCGATCCGGAGGCCGTTCCTGCGCTCATCCAGGCGCTCTTCTACTTCGACGAGAAGAACCCCGCGATTCGGATGGAGGACGTTGCGATTGGCACGCTCGTCGCGATCGGGCGCCCCTCGCTCCAGCCTCTCATCGATCTTTACGATGGAAAGAACGCCAAGGCGAACCAGCTCGCCGATGCTTTCGCCAAGAAGGTCGGGATTGAAAAGGGCTCCGATTACGTCAAGCGCATCGCCGTTCAAGCGCTCGGCGTGCTCGGGCTACCCGACGGAATCGGCCCCATCCTCAAGGAAGCCAAGTCGAGCGATCCCGAGGTTCGTCTGAACGCCGCGATCGCGCTTGCCCGAATCAACGCCGACGGAGATCTTGAAAAGGAGCAGCGCGAGACGCTCCTCGATATCTACCGGAAGCTTGGCAAGGACGTCCCCGGCATCATGATGAAAGCTCAGCTCATCGCGGTCTTCCAACACACCATGGATCCGACCTATCTTCCGCTCTTCCTCGATGAGGTCAAAGACACGCGACAGGAGCTGCCCGTGCTCCGCATCGGTGCCAATAGCGCGTATGCCTTCATCGCCAACAAAAAAGAGAGCGAGGCCCTGCGTGCGCTCATCCGCGGCGAGAAGCCGAACGTCGACGGTGGAAACAAGAAGGAGTTCGAGGAAGCCCTTCCGGCCCTCGACGCCGCGGAAGAGTGCGACGAGGACGTCGAGTGCTGGAAGAAGAAGCTTGGCGATTCGAACCCCATCGTGAAGCGGAAGGCCGCCTATATGCTCGGTCGTCTCGTCGAGGGTGATGAGGCAACGATCGAGGCCCTGAACGCCCTCCTCAGCGATCGTGAGATCAGCGTGCGTCACGCCGCTCTCTTCGCGATTGATCGCGTCGCCGTGAATGGCAGTCCTTCCACCGTCGCCCGCATCGAGGATCTCATCGAGCGCGAGACCGGCACGGTCATCGGGCGTAACTTCGCGAGCGAGGCGGTGGGCATTTCCGGACGCCTCCTCGCGCGCTCGGGGAGCTGATGCGCTAAGACGGATCCTCAAAGGTTGCGGCGAAGCACGGAACCGCGACCTCGAGGCGGACGTTCAGTCGCCGAAAACTCGGAGCTCCTCATCGACGGTGAGGGGCTCTTTTTCTACCATCGATACGTGCCGATCACGACCAGATGCGTGAGAATGAAAATCGCGTTAGATCCAAGCGATGGGGTGCTCGTGAGCAGCGCGCGGATCGATCCGTTTGCACATTCATGAGCGGCCTTCGAGCGTCGTGCAGGGTTGAGTCAAAAAACAGCAGAACCATGGGATGGCTTGAAATCGATGAGTTTGCGGATCTTCAGGGAGCTCCTCGGGGCGATCTCGCTGCTCGCAGGGGGCGCGCTCCTTTTCCGCTCGCTCCGTTATTTCGGGGAGGGCGATCCTCTTGCCGCCGTCGTCGTCACCGTCAGTGGGATCGCGATGCTCGGCGCGGCCATCGAGCTCTTCCGCTCCTCGGGCTAGCCGCGCTCCTCTTCGTGAGCCAGGCGGGATGCGCCCAAGACGAAGAAAAGAACCTGCGCGTGATCGTCACCCAAGGTGAGCTCATCGAGCACATCGCGGGAGAGCCGCTTTTTCGTGAAGACGTGGACGCCCTAAAGAATGCTCATCAGGTCGGTGATGAAGAAGCGCTCGGACTCGGTCGCATCTACGCGCTTCTCGCCGCCGAAGCCCGCTCTCGCGATCTCGTTGACGAGGCGACGCTGCATGCGGCGCGCAAAAAAGCGCTCGTTCAGATGTATCTCGAGGAGAAACATACCGAGGCGGGCCCTCTCGATGAGGCCGAGGTGAACTCTCGTTATTTCGCCTATCCCGATGATGAGCGTCCCGCGATGGACACCCTTCGTGCACAGATGCGAAGCGAGCGAACGTTCCGGCTCATCCTCGAAGAAGTCGAAGCGCTAACGGAGGAGTACACCCCCTCCATCGATCCGAGCCGTCTCCCTGCGCCATCCGAGCTCTTCCCGAGTGAATCCACACCATGATTCAAGAAGCGCCGCGCGATCAGGCGGAGAGCAGCTTCACCCGGATCATCCGCGAATTTCTCGAAAAGGATCCACGCTATCTGGGCTGCATCTTCGTCGATCGCGAAGGCGAATGTGTGGACTACTGCTCGCTCATCGACGCGTATGAGCTCAAGGTTATCGGCGCTCAGCTTCAGGTCGTGCTTGCCAACCTACGCCCGCATCTGACGAAGCTCGTCATCGGGGAGCTCGAGAGCTTTTATGTCGGCGCAAGCAAAGGCGATCTCCTTCTGCGCCGGGTGGACGAAGAGTATTCCCTTGCGCTTCTCACCACGGCAGGTGGGGTCGACGAACACACCCTGGAGGAGGCTTCGCAGCTTGCCCAGCGCCTACGTGAGGAGGCTGGCCTCGAGACGCCATATTTTGATAGCATCGACGGTCCACTCGACGTCGCGCTCCGTGAGTCCATCGGCTACGGTTACGCGCCCATTGCGATCCGCCGGGGCGATTCCGTGACGGTGGTCGCTGACGTCCTCGGATATTTCGAAGAACACGGTGGGATCGCGGGGGGGCCGCTCGACTGTTTCCACGTTCGACTCGAAGACGGAGTCGAGTTCCTCCTCGTCCGCGACGCCGAAAACGATCGGTGGTACCGCTTCCCACTCGGCTTTTAGCCACGTTCTTCCATCGGATTTGGGGTCGCATGTCTTCGGGAGATCGAATAAGCTCATCCGACCGTGCT
>JAAZAH010000127.1 GCA_012514415.1 Sandaracinaceae bacterium | reverse complement strand
AGACCGTCATCGAAGATCTCATGGAGTAGCGCCATCAGCTTCGCTTTTCCGTCTTCTCTCATACCGCCCACCTGAAGTTTAGGGTCATCCATGGATACCACGTGGGGACGCTGGCGGGGAGCCCAAAAATCGCCTTCGCCCGGTCGCCGCGTTCACACCCAAGGATGAGTTTCATTAAACGGCCCGAGTTTTGCTTAGATTCAAGTCAAGCGTCGAGAGAAAAATCTCGGCCCATCGATTTACACCAAAGGCTTCGGCCGTAGGAGTGAGATATGATCACCGCATGGATTCATGAAGAGGGAGCGTTTTCGGGGCTTGAGGAGCTTGCGGAAACGGAGCTAAGTCTCGGCGAACACGTCGATTTTTCCGAGGATGAGGAGCGCTTCGCGGTCGAACCCGAGGAGGTCGATTGCGGGGAGCTCACCATCGAAAGCGACTGCCTGCATCCCCGCCCCGCCTGAGCTTATTGAACGCAAGCCGCATCACGCGCTTCGCATTGCGAAGTCCGTGACGCGGCTCGTTCAATTCGCGCCTTAAGGGCGATGCGCTAGGCCTTAAGGAGGATTCCGTCGCGCAGCGCTTGTCCGGGATCCGCCGGACCTGCTTGGGTACCGGGCGGCTGCTCGTAATCGCCGTTCGGATCAGCCGTATCCGGATTTTTCCGGACTTTCACCACCGAAAACATCCCGCCCATATCGATATAGCCATAGGGCCCGGGGCCGCCGCGCATCGGGAGGCTGTTTTCCGGGATGGCCATATCCATCGCGCCCATCCCACCCATTCCCTCGGTGCCCATCGTCATATAGCCGGGATCGACGCGCCGCATTCGGCGATTGACCCGCGCGAAACGGGCGCCGACCATGTTCGGGATGCCGTGGCCCATCTGCGTCATCACGTGGTGGGTCATATGGCAATGCATCGCCCAATCGCCTTCTTCCTCGGGGACGAACTCGATCACGCGCGTGCTCCCCGTCGGAATAAGGACGGTCGTATCGGGCTGCTGCGCCGAGGGCGGGATGTACCCCCCATCGGTCGCCGTCGTCTTGAACGAGACGCCGTGGATGTGGATGGGGTGATGGTCCATCGGGCTCAGATTTCCAAAGCGGATCCGGACGCGTTCGCCAAGTCCGACCAGCAAGGGCGCCGTCGCGGGGTAAATCTTGCTGTTGAACGTGAGCACATTGAAATCGGTCATCTCGTTGGGATCCGGCCGAGATGCGCCGACCTGGATCGCGAATTCGTGGGTCATCAGCGCGAAATCGCGATCGACACGCGGCCCCCTTGGACGACGTGGATGGACGATGAGCATCCCCTGCATGCCGAGAGCGATCTGCGTCATCTCATCGTAGTGAGGATGATACATGTACGTCCCCGGATGCCTCACGGTGAACTCGTAAACGAACGTGCCGCCGACGGGGATGGGGGGTTGGTTCAGGCCCGAGACTCCATCCATGCCATTCGGAAGGATGACCCCATGGAAATGAACCGTCGTCGGCGCAGGAAGACGGTTCTCAACGTAGATCCGGAGCCTATCACCTTCGATACACTCGATGGTCGGACCGGGCGTGCTGCCATTATAACCCCAGCATTTTGCGCGGAGCCCGGGTGCAAATTCATGATCGACTTCTTCGGCGATGAGATGCCCGACCTTGACTCCGCCCACCTTGGTGAGCTTCAGCGTGCTCCCATTTGGTGTCTCGACGGCGGGTTGGTTCCCCGGGGCGACGATTCGGCGCTCATAAGGGAGAACGGTTGAATAGGTCGCCCGGTCCTCGTCTGTCGCGACCGCATCGGCTTTGGCCGAACCACTCACCAAGCTGACGGCAGCGAGCGAGCCGAACTTGAGGAAATCGCGGCGATCGAGGCGGACGCGCTCGTCGCTGGCGTGCGGACTCTCTCCTCTATCCTTCATTGGGGGGTCTCCTATCGAACTTCGATTGAACTTTCCGGGTCTTGTCATGCGCGCTTTGCCTCGAAACTCGCTCATTTCCCGTCGGTGATGCGCGCGCCTGCAAGGAGCGCATCGACGCGCGCCCGGGCGCTCCAATACTCAGCGAGGGTGTCGAGATATTGAAGTTCGGCGTCGAGCTCGCGTCGGTGGGCTTCGATCAAGTTAAAGATGCCCACCTGCATCGCGTTGTAGTGAAGGAGTGTCTCTTCGCGGACGGCCACCTCGGCCGGGAGGACGATCTCTTGATAGTGAAGCGCGCGGCGGTGCGTGGAGCGGAGGGTATTTTCCGTATCGCGCGCGTACGAACGGAGATCGATGGCGAGGCCGTAATAGCGCTCGGTCGTCGCGGCAAGCTCCGCGAGTTTTGCGCTCACGGCTCCTTGGTTGCGATCGAAAATCGGGATGCCGAGGGAGAAACCTCCGCTGACGCGCACCTCGTCTCGGGCATCGGTCCCTGCGGGAGCGCGCGGATCGCCAATCAGCGCATGAACATCGGCGAGAACCCGCGGCATCGCGCCTTCGAGCCGAAGCACGCCGGCGCTCCTCGCGAGGCCGGTGATCCGTTCGCGCATCGCTTCGAGCTCCAGGCTCGCTTCAAGCGCGCGCCTTTCGATCTCCTCGACGAGCCCAGGCTCCTCGGGCGCTCGCTCGAGTCCGCCCGTCAGCGTGAACTCCGCCTCCTCTCCCGATGCCCCGAGGAGGCGCCGAAGATGCTCGAGCTCATGCGCCAAATCCAGATCGAGTTCAGCGACGCGAACCCTTTCGCGCTCGTAAGCGGCAAGCTGCATCTTCATGTCGAGGGCCGTCATGCCTCCCGATTCGTAGAGGGCGAGGGCGGCGTCACGACCCGCAAGGAGCGCATCGAGGGCGCGAATACCTACCTTCAGCTTCGCCTCGGCCGCGAGGACCCGATAGAATTGCGTCCGCACCTCATAGCCCAGCTCGAGGACTTTGGCGGCGATATGATGCCGTTCGGCTTCGATGAGCGGACGGCCGGCGCGCCCCCTTCGCTTGGCGACGATCGCGCCGGTGATATCATACTCGACACGTAGCGAGACGCGCGTATCACGCTCGGGGAGGATATCGACGTGCGCCATCGGGTTGGGCATCGT
>JAAZAH010000126.1 GCA_012514415.1 Sandaracinaceae bacterium | reverse complement strand
TTGAGTACCGCGGCCTTCTCCCCGAGCCGCTCCACTCTCCATCGGATCTCGATCAACTGGCCGCTCTTCTCACGGCGCTCGGCGCGTCCGCCTTTCTGCTTCGGCGAGGCATTCGGCAATTTGAACTCTCTCTCTTCGCGACCAAGGAGAGCGAGCGCTCCAACCTGATCGCGCTTCGCGCCCTCGAGCAGACGCAAGAGGAGCTCTTAAGGCAGCGGCTTCGGGACGATGCCCTCCGCGATCTGAGCGAGCACCTTCTCACCATTTCGGAGCCTGATGCGGTGGCGGCGCTGATCCGCGATGTGATCGAGCGCTCGTTCCCGGGCGCCCTCGCGCTCCTCGTCGGCTACGATCGGATGCGCGGGCGCCTCGCCCCGCTCGAGCCGATCGCCTCTCTTGGACGCGTGTGGCTCGATGCCCAATCCGAAGAGCGCCTCGGGGAGTTCATGCGCAGCGAGTCCACCTCGGCACGGATGGAGCTTCGGAATGAAGCGGGCGAGCCCCTCTATCTCCTCGTCCACAACCTCCCGTCCAGCACGGGAGGTTCACCGCATGGTTTGATCGCCATCAAGACACCCTACTCGCTCGATGAAGACCTCGAGGAAGGGCTCGAGGATTTTACGCTTACCGTCGCCCGAATGCTGCGCTCTTCGCTTGAGCGCTTTCAAGCCGAAAGAGGCCTCCGTGAATCGCAGCGCATCGAGGCACTCGGGCGGCTCTCCGGAGGAATCGCGCACGATTTCAACAACCTTCTCGCCGTGATCCTCGGCGCAAGCGAGGTCCTCAAACGCCGCGTCGATTCCAAGAGCGGCGCCTTGGTTCATGAGATCATTGAAACGAGCCATAAAGGGGCGGAGCTCGCGCGCCAGCTCCTCGCGTTCGCAAGCCGCGACGCCGTCGAGAGCACCCTCCTTGACGTCGATGAGGTCATCGTGGACTTCTCGCGCATCTTCACGCGCCTCCTCGGCGAGGAGATCGCTCTCGAGCTCCGGTTGAACGCCGGCGAAACCCAGCTCCTGGCCGATCGGGCCGGGCTCGAACAGATACTCTTGAACCTCACCGTGAACGCACGCGATGCGATGCCGAGAGGCGGGCACATCACCATCGCAACGTCCATCGAATCGCACGAAGACGCGAGCACCGGCACCGCGACCGAATACCTCGCGCTCACCGTGAGCGATGACGGCATCGGGATGAACGAGGAGGTGAGGGCACGCCTCTTTGAGCCCTTTTTCACGACCAAGTCCTCGGACCAAGGGACCGGGCTCGGCCTTCCGACGGTCTATGGGATCTTGAACGGTCTTGGCGGTCACATCGAGATCGAGAGCGCGCCCGGAAAGGGAAGCAGTTTCCGCTGCCTCTTCCCGATTGGGACCAAGGAAATTCGCCGTTCGGAGCGCGTGCGGATCGAGCGAGGGGGAAGCGAGGAGTCTGGCGTCGGGCCACGCACACGCGACGAGTCGGCGTAGACCCGCCTCAAACGCGATGGACTTTCGAGAGGAAGCGCGACCCGAAGGTGGCAACGCGGCAGCGGAATCTCCTCCGAAATGCGTCGCCTCGCTTGGCGCTACAGCTTCTTGACAAGCCCCGCGTTCAGGGAAAGTCTCTCGCCATGCTAGAGATCGATCTCAGGGGAAAGCGCGCCTTCGTCGCAGTAGTCGCAGATGATGGAGGCTACGGCTTCGCAATCGCGAAGGCGCTCGCCGAGGCGGGCGCGAGCGTCATCGTGGGCACGTGGCCACCCGCGATGAATATTTTCGAGAAGCTCATCAAACTCGGCAAAATGGATGAATCGCTCACACTGAACGATGGTTCCAAGATGAGCTTTGAGATGATCGTGCCCCTCGATGCGGAATACGATCGCCTCGAGGACGCGCCCGAAGAGCTTCGGAGCTCAAAGCGCTACCAAGATCGCGGCGACTTTTCGATCGACGGCGCCGCACGGCTCATCGAGGAGCGCTTTGGTGAGCGGCCGCTCGATGTTGTGGTCCACAGCCTCGCGAACGGACCCGAGGTCAAAAATCCGCTTCTCGAGACGAGTCGAGGCGGGTACCTCGCCGCAGTCGGCGCGAGCGCTTACTCCTTCGTCTCGATCGTCCAGCGCTTTGGGCCGCTGCTTCGCGACAACGGCTCCTTCCTCGCGCTTAGCTACCTCGCCGCCGAACGAACGGTGCCCGGCTACGGCGGAGGGATGAGCACGGCGAAGGCTGCCCTCGAAAGCGATGTGCGAACGCTCGCCTTTGAAGCCGGGAGAAGATGGGGCGCGCGCGTCAATGCGATCAGCGCAGGGCCCTATGCCTCACGCGCTGCGAGCGCGATTGGCTTCATCGGCAAGATGATCGAGTTCTACGCCATGAACTCGCCGATTCCCGAGGCCATCCGCGGCGATGAGGTAGGAAATACGGCAGCATTTCTTTCGAGCCCGCTCGCGAGCGGAATCACCGGCAGCCTCGTCTACGTCGATAAAGGCTTTCACTCGATGGGCGTGCCGGCGGATGTCGACGGCATCCTCGATGCGCTCAAAAAAGAATAGAAGCGTCGCTTCCTCCCTCCCGCCCGAACAAAAACGCCGCGCCCATCGGATTGGAGCGCGGCGTTTTTCATGTGGCGGCTTGCCTCTCGATCATTGTGCGCAGCTATTTGAGAGGAGCGTTCCCTCAAAGCTCAGCCAGGTGCGCGAAGGATTGCGGCTCGGAATCTCGACCGCTTCTTCGCCCTTACACGATCCGTCTAGGGGGGAGCCCTCGCAGACGGCCACCGGATCGTCTTCACCATCGACGAGGATCGTTTCGGTGCCGCCGAGCTTCACGGTCTTGAAGTCCTCGCCAAAGACGAGATCGTTCCAAGGCTGCGTCCAAACGTCAGCTTGGGGGTTTGAGCCCGGCTCGAGGAGACCTGCGGAGCAAAGCGCCGCGCCGCCTTCGCAAAAGACTGCGCCCGTGCTCGAATAGCCGTGGAGGCAGCCGTCGCCCTCGATCTTATCTTCGGGCGTGAAGCGAGATTGGAGGGAACGGTCCTTGCCCTCGGCGTTCTTCATGAACCAGTTGCGGTCGTAAACGCACTCGTCGAGCGCAAGACGCGCCTCCCCTTCCGGGCTCGTCACAAGCTCACCGGTTCCGCCCTCCTCGCCATCGAAGGTCGCATAGACGGCGGTGGCCACGGTCACTGGCGGGCCAGGGACGGTGATGAATTGATCGAGCTCGAAACACGCCACACGCGCGGGGCCTGACTCACCGATCGAATCTGCATCTTTCGGAAGGTCAACAATCAGAAGGCCGCGCTTGCCGTATTCGAGCTCGCCGCCCTTGGTGTCGCCCATCTGTAGCGGGGTCGCGGTGATCTGAAAGCGTCCATCGAGCTGATAGACAAGGCGGCAGCTGCCCGCCTCGGGAGCCTCTTCCCTCATCTCGGCGCAATCGAGCGGCTCTCGGAAGGCGCAATAGCGGTTGCCATCTGTGACGGCGATATCGCGGAGGGAGCGTTCGAAGGGGTTTTCAAGGCATTCGAAGCCATCCGCGCAATCGGCAGCACTGGAGCAGGTTGGCATGCACCGTCCGCGTGATGCGCCGAGCTCCCCCATCTCGATGCCTCGCTCGGTCAGAGCGCCGGCATCCAC
>JAAZAH010000125.1 GCA_012514415.1 Sandaracinaceae bacterium | reverse complement strand
TTTCGGTGAGCGATCTCCCGATTGCCGGACGTTATCTTCGTCAGATGCTCAGCCTCTACTCGGGGGCGAACGATCGCTCGCGCTGGCTTGAGGGAGGCGAGGGGCGCGGCAAGGCGATCGATAGCGAGAACCAGGCGCTCGATGAGACGACGCGTGCCCAGCTCGAGGCGCTCGGATACTTCCAGTAGGCCGTAGGCCGAGCCCTTTGTTGGATTTGATTGAGCCCCGCCAGCGCGTTCTTCGCTCGCGGGGCTCAGTCATTGAAGCGCCGCCGAATCGACCGCTCCGCTCAATCCGTATGGTAATCCGGTCGATACCGCGGGAGGTCGACGAGGCAATGCACTCTCTCGTCCTCGGTTTTGAATCGGATCCTTCCGCCGTGCGCGGAGACGATCTTATCGATAAGGCCAAAGGCGAGCGCATCTCGATCGTCGGCGGCCGTGCGCGTGATCCGATCGCGCTCGACGGGGAGCGTGACGAGCTCGATGTTATTCTCCATCACCGCGCGCGTCCATCGGCCGGTATCCGAGAAACTCACGCGAACATAATCGCGCACGCCGTCGTTGAGGAGCGCTGAGGTGACGGTGACACGATCGTCTGAGCCGAGCGCATCCTCCGCGTTCTCGAAGCAGAGCGTGATTGCCTTGAGAAGTAGTTTGCGATCGGCTTCGACCTCCATCGCGTCCGGAGCGAGCTTGAGCTCGAGGCTGAGGGCATTTTCGGGATCCTCCACGCCTTGTTCGTACGCGGTATGAAAAAGCGCTTCGAGGTCGACCGCCTCGTGTTGGACCTCGACGGGACGTGCATAGGTGAGAAGGTCCGAGATCATGCGGTTGAGCCGATCGGCCTCGCGATCAAGAAGTGCGATGGCGGCATCGCGGGTTTCGGGGCTGAGGCGCGCGGGCTTGAGATCGAAGCTCGCCTCTCGGATGCGCACCGACGGCTCGATGATCTGGCGAGCGATGGAGCTTGAAATCTCACCCACGATGGCGAGCGGCTCCTTGCGGTCGATCTCCGTTTCGATGCGAGCGATCTGCTCATAGCGGACGCGGAGAATCGACGTCTGGCGCTCGAGCTCGGAGCGGACGTCGAGGTAGCGATTGAGAAGGAGCGCGCTTCCTGCGAATGCGAAAAAGGCGCAAGCGATGGGCGCGACGGGGATGGCTCGCAGTTCGAGAAGATAATGCGCAAAATCGATCGAATACGAGCTCATGGTGATGCTCATCACGGCGAGGAGCTCGCGTCCGACCGAGCGCTTGAGCATGTTGAAGACACCCGGATTGAAGGCGAGCATCAAGCTGATGAAGCCCACGAAACCGGAGGCGACCCCGATGGGCGTCATCTTCACGATGGGCCGATAGGGCCCGGCGAGGATGGGTGAGTCGCTGAGGATGGGCTGGCTCGGATCGTAGGCGTAACCCGCAAGGACGGGCAGGATCGCGAGCGCTCCCGTCAAATAGGCAAGGACGAAGCGGACCTTCCGCGGCTCTCCTCCGAGGTAGGCGCGACAAAATGGAATGAACGCAAGGAGAGAGAGAACGTGCATCGTGCCGAGAAAGCTCTGCGCGATGGCTGCCTGATACGCGTCGGCTGCTTGATATTCGAGGTATTGCACAACGCTCGATAGGCCGAGGAAAAAAGCGACATAGCCGAAGCTTGCTTGCGCACGTGCGAGGACCGAGCGCCTCGCCAAGATGAAAAAGGTGACGGAGGTGAAGAACTGGACCGCTGCCGTCCCGAGATAGATTGTGGGGAAGAGCGAGCTCATGGCATGTCCTCGAGGAGCGAGCCCTCATAGCCGATAAATTGCGGGATGAGCAGCTCCGCGCGCGTTCCTTTCTGCGGCGCGCTCTCCAAGCGAAGCGAGCCCTGATGATTTTTCGCGACCCGGTCGACGATCGTGAGCGCAAGCCCCGAACCGCGCGGCTTGGTCGTAAAAAACGGCTGCGTCGCCTTTTCGAGTGTCTCCTCATCCATCCCGACGCCATCATCGCTTACGACGAGCGAGAACGATTGCCCGTTGTCCTTCCGTGAAGCGATGATCTTCACCGTGCGCCCCTCACCGTCGCCGAGCGCGTCGATCGCGTTGCGAATGAGGTAGATCAGCGCTGTCTCGAGGTGGATGGCATCCGCGAGGCATTCCTCGGCGCCTTCTTCGACGACGATCTCGAGATCGACGTCCGGCGTCCCATCGACTTCATTGAGGGCGCGTCGAACGCCCGCGTCGATGAGCGCCGGAACCTCGACGGGTGAAGGGTTCAGCTTGCTATGCGTCGCAAAGGTTTCGAGCTGAAATGCCAGATGCTGAAGGCGCTCGGTTTCTTCATCGAGAATGTCGAGGAGCCGTGCGCGCGTCTCGGGCTTATCGAACTGTCTCCTCAGGCCCGAGCTGATATTTTTGATGACGGCGAGGGGGTTGCGGACCTCATGCGCGATCACGGCGGAGAGCTCGCCGATGGCGGCCAGTTGCTCGGTCTCCTGAAGCTGACGCTCAATCCGAAGCAGTTCCTCGAGGCTCTCAGAATACGCCTCACGTCGTGCCCGAAGCGTGTCGGTTGCCGCGCGGAATCGCTCGAGCAGCATCCAGTGCACAAAGCCGAGCGCGAAGATGCCGACATGCGGTAGAAGCTGCACGCGGTGGAGATCGTGCGAGCCCATAATCGAGTCGAAGAGAAGGGCGAGGATGCAGAGGGCCGCTGCAAAGACAATGCGCTGAATCTCGACGTCGTTTGATCTATTTCGTGCAAGATCGACAAGGACATAGAGCGCCAAGAGGACGCCCCCGCTCACGTAATACGTCGCGAAGTTGCTCAGGCGAATGACACTTCCGTCGGGCGCATATTCGAGATGGGCCCCAGCGGCGATGAAGCCGTAACCGATGAGCGTGTAGACGATGGACGCGAAGAAGAGCCGCGAGCGTTTGTCCTGAAGGGTCGCGCAGAAGGCGACGAAGGGCGGGATGATGGCGCAATGGCCGATGGTCATCACGGTGGCCCCGGCGATGCGAAACTCGCCGGGCAGGCTCGACAGTGGGAGCGCGCGTCCGAAGGCGAGCACCGCCAAGATGGCGCAGAGATAACCGAAATATTTGAACTCGGGCTCCACGCGCCGTCTCGAAAAGACCACGAGGTAGAGGCCGGCCGTATGCGCGTAGACAATCGCGAATGCGATGAGAATGATGGTCTCGAACGCCCTCATCGACCCTCCACTTTCGCAATACGATCAGCGTATGGCCGCAGTGCTCGAAATGGAATTGAGGGGGCCCCTCGTTCCATGGCGACAGAGCGCGACCACATGCCCTCCGGAGTGGGCCGCCTCTTTGGAATGAAATCGATGCGCTCGTTTCGCATGAGCTCTTTGAAGCGTACGGGATGCGCGGAGCGTCCGCGCGATCATTGTGGCAGATTCGAGCGGTTTTGAGGGGCTTTCCCGCGACGGGGACGATTTCTCATAAAAGCAGCGCGATCGAGCGATGCACTGCGTGAAAGACTTGGGCTCGAAAGGTCGCGCGTGTGGCCGCGCTTTGTGGAGGTGCGGAAAATCCGGTCTCACGCAAATTCTTTCTTTTGGTCAGAGACCGGTTTATCATGTCGGGGTGAAAATGTGCGGCTCATCTCGAAGACTCGCCTCTCTTTCTATTGGCGCTCTTTTGGCGATCCTTTCGGCGCTCGTTCCCGCGCCTATCGCGGACGCCGAAGGCACTCAATACGAAGGAGTCCGCCCGGGTGGCGACAGTCTTCCCCCCGGGGCCATTCGCGCCGGACAAGGGCGCTACATCACCTTTCCCGGCTTTCAAATGCTCGATGGCGGCCGAAGCCGTGTCTTCGTCCAGACCGCGGTCCGCATGGAGCCGACCGTTCGGCGAATCGAAGGCGGCTTTGAGCTCTTTCTCGAAGGGGCGCGGATCCCGCTCCGCACCAATCGTCTCCCGCTCGAGACCGAGCATTTCGAGACGCCCCTCAGCCGCGTCACCGTGAAACAAGAGAAAAAGGGTGTCGCGATTCGCCTTCAGATGCGAAAAGACATCGGCGCGATCTCGCCCCGCGTCGTCGAAGGCAAAGACGGTTATTTCTTCATCTTGGTCGAGCTCCCGCCGCTCGCGCCATAACACGGCGATCCGCCAGATACGGGACGGGCGCGCTGCCCGGCAGGAGGCCCTCGGCGCTTGGGGGAGGCGGCTCCTCAGCACGCCTTTCGCTCGGGGATTAGCCCACTTTTTGGCCAAGGAGCTCCGCGACGACGCTCGCAATGCCTTCGCGCGGGCTTTCCCCGCTTCCCTCGCCTTCGAGCCGCTTCCACTGGACCACGCCGCGCGCAAGCTCATCGTCACCGAGGATGAAGGCGAGGGCGGCGCCCGATCGATCTGCACGCCTAAGCTGGCTCTTGAGCGAGGTGCCGCGGAGGTCGGTCTCAATATTGAAACCCGCATCCCGGAGCTCTCGAGCGAGGGCGACGGCCTCGACGCGCGCTTCATCATTTGCCGCGAGGATCATCACGCGCGGCCGACTTTCATCCTCGGCTTCGCCCATCGCGAGGAGGAGACGCTCGATGCCGAGCGCAAAACCGAAGGCCGGGGTCGCTTTCCCGCCAAGCTCCTCGATCATACCATCATAGCGGCCGCCGCCTGCGAGGGCGTTCTGCGCGCCAAGCTCGCCCCCACGCCCCTGCACCTCAAAAAGGGTGCGGCTATAATAATCAAGGCCGCGGACAAGGCGCGGCTCGATCTCATAAGGGGTGCCAAGGCGATCGAGCGTTCGCCGCACGCCATCAAAATGCGCTTGGTCCTCTTCGCTCAGATGCTCAAGGATTGAAGGCGCGTCCTCGATAATCGCCTGATCTTCCGGCGCCTTTGAGTCGAGGATGCGAAGAGGGTTCGTTTCGAGGCGGCGCTGACTATCGGCCGAGAGCGAGCCGCGATGAGGCTCGAGATAGCGGATTAAGGCCTCCCGATAGTTTTGCCGCGTCTCTTGATCGCCGAGCGAGTTCAGAAGGACGCGCAGATCGACGATTCCAAGCTCGCTTAAGAAGCGCACAAGCATATCGATGATCTCGGCGTCGATGAACGGGCCTGGATCACCGTAGACCTCCACACCGGCCTGATGGAACTGACGGTAACGTCCTCGCGTCGGACGCTCCCTCCGAAACATGGGCCCGAGATAATACCAGCGCGTGATCGCCTCTCGGGCGCCGACGGTATGTTCGAGATAAGCGCGCGCACACGAGGCCGTCCCTTCGGGTCGAAGCGTGAGGTTCTTCTCGCCCTTATCGTGGAAGGTATACATCTCCTTTTCGACGATATCGGTCGCTTCACCGATCGAACGCACAAAGAGCTCGGTCGGCTCAAGGAGGGGAGTGCGGATCTCACCAAAGCCATAACGCTCGGCGGTCTCACGAAAGATACTCTCTAGACGTCGCCATCTCCCGAGCTCTTCGGGGAGGAGATCGTTCATGCCCTTCACGGCGCGGAGTTTCGTCATCGGATGCTCTTGATTCTCGGTTCAGCGGGGCGCTAGCTCAGCGGCCGATTAGGCGCCGCCGGGGCCGCGCCCTTTGGCGAGATGGGTAACAGCCTCGCCGAGGCCGCGGAGCGTCAGAGGATACATCGGGAAGACGCGCCGGACATGCTCGATTGTATTGCCGGTCCAAAAGCGCTCGGGCTCCGGGTTGAGCCAAGCCGCGCGCTCAAAATGATCGGCGAGC
>JAAZAH010000124.1 GCA_012514415.1 Sandaracinaceae bacterium | reverse complement strand
GCCATCTTTGGCCGCGGCGCCTTCTCCCGCGCGGGGGAAGAGGCCATCTTCGTTGAATCGCACGGGCGCCTTGAGCTCTATGGAGGCGCGCGCGGTTGGGCGGAAACGCTCGCGGCCTTCGCGGAAGGTCTTGGCCTCTCGGTCTCCATATCGATCGGCTTCGAGCCGGATCGCCTCCTCCGCCTCGGCCGGGGAAAGCGTGAGCCCGTGATTTTCGCGACGAAGCGCGCGGAATATGAAGGACTGCTCGCCCTCGTGGCCGAAGAAAAAGACGCCGCCCCCGAGGATTTCGGGCCGCTATTCAGTCGGCTCTCAGCCTAACCGACCGCACACCGCGCATGAATCCCGAATCATTCCGCGAGGGAAGCCGCCAGAATCGCTTCGACGGCCGCCTCGAGACGCTGCTCAAGCGGGTACTCGCTATCATTGAACCAGTTCACGAGGAAGCCGTTTACCGTCGAAGTCGCGAGCTCGGAGAGAAAATCGAGATCACTCGACGGCCGCAGCTCCCCGCGGTCTTGCGCCTTTTCAAAGACCGAGCGATACGCGCAATGCGCCCGATCCAGCAGGCGGCGGCGCTCGTCGGTATCGGAAGTCGTGCGGGTCAAATGATCGATGAGCTGACGCGCGAGCTGCTCATCCTTACGGATGCGCCTTGCCCCATCGAGGAAGACATGTCGCAACGCCTTCGAAAGGCTCTCGTAATTTTCGAGGGCCTCTTTCGCGATCGCCTCGAGCTGATTGGCGATGGTTCCCCCGAGGTCCGTGAGGAGGTCGGCCTTGGAAGGATAGTAGTTGAAGAACGTCGCACGCGAGATTTGCGCCTTTTCGGCGATCTCATCGGCACGCACGCTATCGACATCGCGCTCGGCCAATAAGACGCGCGCGGCGTTCAAGATCCGATACCTAACCTCGCGTCGACGACGCTCACGGAGCCCTTCTGGTTTTTGTGCAACGTCCACTCTTTGGACTTATAGCCGACCTCGATAAAAAAACTCAACGCCGGTTCACGAAAATTCACATCAGAGTCGAGGTTTTCACAAATAAAGAGAGAAAACAGAGACCACATGACCTCGATTCATGGATATTGAGGGCATCTAGACCTGAGGTTTCTCGCACGATTTCGCGAAAAGATGGCCTCTGGGAAAGAAAAAGGCCCCATTCTTTGGGGCCCTTAGGGGGACGCTCACCGGAGCGTAGGCCGCGTTCGCTCGAGACGCGCGCCGCCTGCTCGAGCACCCGAGCGCCTCCGAGGCCGGCGCCGAATGCACCTTGCGTCGCTCAGTTCGCGGGCTTTTTAAAGCGGAGCGTCATCCGATCGCTCTCGCCGATTTCGGCAAGGCGAGCTTTTTCCTCTTCGGGCTCATCGCCGCGCATCGCCGGAGGAAGCGAGAAGACGCCCGAGGCATGATCTTTCGTATCCTTCGGGTTCGCGTTGATCTCCGAGCGCTCATCAAGCTCGAAGCCGACCTTCTCAGCCAGCGCGATCACATAGGCCTCGGGAACATAACCGCGGCTTGCATCGAGCTCACGGCCCTCGACCTCGCGGTGCTGGACGACGCCAAAGACGCCGCCCGGACGAAGCGCGTTGAAGACGGCGGTGAAGACCGCTTCGTCAATGCCCGCGTTGATCCAGCCGTGAATGTTGCGGAAGGTGAGCGCGACATCGTAGCTCTCCGGCTCACCGAGCGGGGCACCTTCTTGGGGAGCGAGGCGCACGGTTCGGACCGAGCCGTAGAATTCGGGATCTTCCTCGGCAAGCTTGCGGAAGGTGTCTCCGTATCGGCCGTCGGGGAGTCCGACAGTCAGCGAGCCTTCGTGGCGAAGAAGAGGTGCGAGGATGCGCGTGTACCATCCGCCGCCGGGAGCAAGCTCGAGCACGTCCTTGCCCGGCTCGACGCCGAAGAAGGCGAGGGTTTCTCTGGGATGGCGGTATGCATCGCGCGCGCGCTCCTCGTCCGAGCGATGTTCGCCCTGAAGGATTTCATCGATCGAGGGCGTCGGGGGTGCTTCCTCGGCCTCGCTCTCGCTCACATCCACCTCAGGCGCGGCGAGCTCGTCCCCGGCGCTTTCGGACGGCTCGGGCGATTCAACCTTTGAGCCACAGGCGCTCGCAAGGAGCGCAATCATCAAAACTCCAAAAATTCGCATGGATATCGTACCTTTCTCTCCCCCGAAGACTCGAGGTTGATGAACCTTTTCGAAAATGCGTTCGTGATCGCCACAGCTCGTGGTGCCAACGGTCTTGAGGCGCCAAGGAGCAAGGCACGCAAGCCGCGAAATGGCTCCACGACCTTGGAACACCGCGCGAACCAAGGCGTTCGGCGGAGCGAGTGACCTCCATCAGGCCACAGCTTGGCGTCATCCACAACGAAGAACAAGCGCCCTCAAGAATGATTCCTGACGATTTCGAAGATTTGGGGCCGCCGCCGCTCACCGACTCGCCAGCTGCGCGAGCCCCCCAGCGCTTCGAAGCTCAAAGCCACGGTTCACCTGGAGCGCCGCGAAAGCCCAGACGAGGACGAGCGCGAGGTTCAAAAGGGCGAGGACGCTGAGCGGCAGGTTGAGAAGACCGACGAGTGCGACGAGGACAAAGGAAAGCATATCGCCGAAGCGCACGAAGATCGTATCGACGACCTGACGCGCGCGCCATTTTTCCTCCTCGCTAGTCGGGAGAAAAAGGAGGGCACGCGCGGTATTCATCACCGAATAATCGCTTCCGTTTTCGATGATCTTCACCCACTTAATGAGGAGGAGCGAAGCGCTCGAAGCGACGAGTCCGTAGGCAAAAAACGAGAGGATGGGGAGAATGAAGAGCGCCGCGCGGATCCCGCCCATGCGAATCAGGCGTCCGACGACGAAGACTTGGAGGACGATCGCGGCGATGTTCACGGCGAGATAGAAATCGCTGTAAAAATCGTGGATGAAGGCGGCCGTGAAGGCGCGCGGATCGACCTCGCCGGCGAGCGCGAGCGCACGTTTTGCCTCGAGCACGACGGCTTCGCTGAGGAGGTACTCGCCCGTTGTATTGACCACACTCAGAAGGACGATGAGTGCGACGATCCACCGTAGATAAGCATCGCGGAGGACAAGGCGAATCCCGTCGATCGCGCGGCCCTCTTCACCCTCGAGTCGTGATCCGGCGCGAGCGTGTCCACTAAGCGCGTCCTCTTTGCCCGTCGTCTCGCCTCGAGCACTCCTGCGTAAGCGTCCGACCCAGAGGTAGATGCCGCAGTGAAGGATGAGGATCGCGGCCGCGAGAACGATGATGGCAGGCAGCGAAAGCCCGAAAGAAAAGAGCAATCCGGCCGCCTTCGCGCCGACAAAACCCCCAGCCGTCGCACCGAACCCGATCGTAGGGAAGAGCTTCATCGCCTCGTCGCGGCTAAAAACGCTCGTCGCGAAGCTCCAAAACTGCGCGATGATGGCGACATTGAAGGTGCCAAGCCAGACGTAGAAAGCGAAACCGAAATAGGGAAGCGACAGCCCGAGCGCGAGCGCGAACCCGAGCATGCAAAGGACGAAATAGCCCGTAAAGCGTAGAAGCAGCTTCCGCGGCTCGATCCGTTGCGAGAGCCGCGCGTAGAATGGCACGAGTGCCAGCAGAAGGAGCGCCTGGAGCGCCGTCGCGAGAGATTTCAGCTTTGGGCCCGTAAAAAATACGCCTTCGGGCGCCACGAGAATCCAGCTCTCTCGAACCGTCTTCAACAAATAATAGGAGAAGAGAATCAGAAAGAGGTTGGTCGCGAGGAGCGCGCAGGCCAGAAGATCCCTGCGCCTTTGTCGAAAAGCGCTAGGATTCACGCGGTGTTCATGCTCTACCATTTGGGCTCGACGGCGACGTTATCCCACCTTGTAGGCAATGTACACTTTTTGACCGCCGAAAATCAGACGCCGATATGCGCGCCTCCAACGACCCAAGAATGACTATGGAAACACTCCTCCTCGATCGCGAACAGGTCTTGAGCTGCCTCTCATTTGAAGACGCCGTGAGCGTCATCGAGGAGGCTTTCGCCGCTTTCGGACGCGGCGAAGCGGCGATGCCGGCCAAGGTCTATCTCGATATCCCGGAGGTGGGCGGTGATTTTCGCGCCATGCCGGCCCGATGCGGAAAATACGCGGGCATCAAATGGGTGGCCTCGCATCCTGAAAACCCGACCGTACGGGGGCTGCCGCAGATCATCGCCGTTTTCATCCTCAACGATCCGCTCACCGCCCTCCCCCTCGCCATCATGGACGGAACGGCCCTCACGGAAAGGCGCACCGGCGCCGCAGCCGCCATTGCCTCGAAGTATCTCGCGAGCGCCTCGAAAAAGATGGGGTTCTTGGGCTGCGGCATTCAGGCTCAGGCCATCCTCAACGCTCATCGCGTCGTCTTCGGGGAGGATCTCGAGATCCTCGCGGCCGATCGCGATGAAGCCGCGGCTGCACGGTTTGCCGAGCGCAACGGCGGGCGTGTGGTTTCAATCGAAGAGATCGGCAAGGTCGACATCCTCAACACCACCACGCCTTCACGCACGCCCCTCATCGAGGCGGATCAACTTCTCCCGCATACGCATATCAACGCGATCGGAGCCGACGCGCCTGGAAAACGCGAGCTCGACGCGAGCGTCCTCGATGGCCTTCGCATCGTCGTCGATGACGTGCATCAGGCCTCGCATAGCGGCGAAATCAATGTGCCGCTCACCGAGGGAATCCTCGAGCCCAGCGCGATCTTGGGCAACCTCGGTCAAATCGTGGCCGGACTTGTCGATGGGCGCCGCGGAGAAGGACGTTCGCTCTTTGACTCGACGGGACTCGCCATCCAGGACGTCGTCGCCGCCGCAAAGGCCTACGAAAATGCCAAAGAACGAGGCATCGGTCAGACGAGTCGGATCGTCTGAGGTCCCGAACCTCCGAGCGCCGAGTTGCATGAGAAACATTCGCAAAGAAATTTCATATTTGAAATTTCCGAGCGTTTTTGAGGTTCAGTTTTGAACCGAGGGAAGCAGCCGCCGGGAGCCCATCGTGGCGCCGACTGGACGCGAGTCGCGAAAACGTTGGGTTTTTCGCCACTGTGCGATCTTGGCACAAGCGTTGCTCTATGCATCGGGCATAGGCGACTCACAGCGTCGGCGCTCTCCTCCTCCTCCCCCCCCTCCCGTGCCGACGCTTTGTCCCTATCTTTGACGCCCGCGAGAACCCCTCGCGGGCGTCCTTATTTCATCCCGAAGCCGATCCGGCACAGCGTCGCCCCGGCCAGCCTCGCTCCTCCCGCGCAAGCGACCATGCCCTTCAGTTCGACCTGAGGTGCGAAAGGGCTCGGTCTCGAGACTCCCCAAATTGGGGAGCTGGCCCGATCTCAGCTATGGTCGGGGCGTGCGAAACGGCCGGCGGATGTGGAGCGCGCGACAGAACGCGAGAGTTCGATACTTTACGTTTCTTTTGGCCGCCGTCTTAGGGGCATGCGCTCAAGGCGAGCGGACTGAGAGGCTCGAGCGGCCTGACGTTGGCGGCGAGCCGCTCTTCGGCTGGAGTGAGGAAAAGCTGCGCTTGCTTCCGCTCCTGCCGGTGCCTCCGCCTCATGGAGTGTTTGCGCGGGACCCCGCTCTTCGAGCGCGACTGGCGTATGATGGCATCGTTTCTGTTGAACGCGGCCGCGGCGGACGCAGCCTCGCCTTCAAGCTCGGCCTCGAGAACGGCGGGAGCGCGTATTTTAAACCCGAGAAAGAGTTTTCGGCCGCACATTTTTACTCGGAGATCGCCGCCTATTGCGTCGACCGGAGCTTTCGGTTTCATCGGGTCGCCGAGGTGAGCGGGCGGAGGCTCGAAGCTGCGGTTCTGAGAGAAGCCGCCGGAAACGATGCACGCTGGGAAGAAGTGAAGATCGGTCCGGATGGGACGGTCCGTGGCGCGATGATCGCATGGATCGAGGGCGAGGTCCCACGATTCGATCCGGGACGCGGCTTCGAGCGCGCTCTTCGCATTGAGGAGCCGCCTCGCGTCAACCCCTACCAAGCTCCCATCGACGTGCGACGGAGCGCGAACCTCGAGCCCAACCCAGACGCCGAGGCGAGCGATCCGCGCCGGCCTCCCGCCGAGCTCAGTCCCGAGAGGATCCGCGAGCTGAGCGATCTCATCGTCTTCGATTATCTGATTCAGAATGTCGATCGGTGGGGTGGAGGCTTCACCAACCTCAGGCTCCATGGCGAGGGCGGGAAGCTCATCTTTCTCGATAATGGTGCGGGCTTTTGGGTGGGCGAGCAGCGCCTCCCGCTCCTTGAACGCCGCCTCAATTTTCTTCAGCGCTTTCGGCGCGAGACCGTCGAGGCCATTCGAGAGACGGATCCCGATCGCTTTTTTGCGTGCATCGCGCGCGATCCGCTCGGCGATGAACTGCTAAGTG
>JAAZAH010000123.1 GCA_012514415.1 Sandaracinaceae bacterium | reverse complement strand
CCTGTGATGGCCACGGCCTCGTTGCGGAGCGATTCGGGAAAGACGAGGCGCGGACGGGAGGCTGGCTTATTTCGAAGCTCACGGAGGACAAAGGAGACGTCTCCGAGACGCGCGGGCTCTCGGTGACGCAGAGAGACCCAGAAACCGCTCGAAGGGTCGTTCGGATCTTCACGATAAGGGATATCGACCGGTTCATCTAGGGAGACATGTAAGTCGGCGCGAAGCCCCTTCGACTCGGCGAGCGCACTGAGCTCCTCGACAAGCTCACCGAAAACTTCGCGGGCCTCCACGCTAAGCGGGATCGTCTTTGGGAGTTTTCGTGTCCGGATGGCCTCCGCGAAGCCGGCGAGCTCGGGATCGCCGGACTCTTCCCAGAGCGCCGTCGCGGCGATGAGCGTCGAATCATCGAGGTTCAAATAATCGTGGCTCTCGATGGTTTTCCCGACGATCGCCGCCTCGATGCCTCGCGGAACGCCTGGCGGAGCCTCGCCGGCGAGGACGAGCTCGGCAAGGCGTTTGAAAAGGCCGCGCACCAGCGTCTCGGCCGCACGTACCGCTTTATGGTGGTAAACCTGCTGATACATATGGTGCCGACCGAGAAAAAAGGCTTCGATCGGCGGGATGCCCTTTCTCCCGAGGATGGCGATCCGCGGCTCGCCAAGGTGCTCGATCACCGTGAGCCCTTCGAGCAGCCAATCCAGATCGTAGAGCCCATAGCTCACACCCGTCATCAGGCTATCGCGAAGCAGATAGTCCATGCGATCGACATCAAGCGTTCCGCTCACGGCGCGCGAGAGCACGGGTGAGGTCGAGCGGCCTTCAAGTAGAGCGATCACATCTTCACTCATCCCTTCCCGCCATCGTTCGAGCGCGCGATGGATCTCTGTCGAGGGATCGCGAAGAATGGTGATCGTCCACTCTTCATGGGTCTTGGCGCGCGGGAGGACGTCTTCATACAGATGCGAGAAGGGCCCATGCCCAAGATCGTGCAGGAGCGCGGCGGCGATGGCGTCGTCCATCGCTTCGGGACGGATCTTCGTTCCGATCCGCTCGAGCCGATCGAGGAGGCGAGACATCACGAATGCCGCACCGACCGCATGCGCAAACCGGCTATGTTCGGCACCCGGGAAGACGAGGCTCGCTAGGCCAAGTTGTCGCACGCGACGGAGACGCTGCACCTCGCGCGTCGCGAGCAAGGGCGCAATCAGCGCTTCGCGCCGCTCTTCAAAGGCAATGAGGCCATGGACTGGATCGCGCAGAATCATGATGGAGTCGGGACAAAGCTCACGGCCGCTCGGGCCGGCCACCCTGATTGTCCAAATCGGTTCAGAAAATCACCAAAAAAAATCCCCCTCGAGCGAGGGGGAGGAAGACTCAGCCGAGATTCTGATTCGCGAAATCCCAGTTCACGAGGTGATCGAGGAAGGTATCAATATAGGTGGGACGCGCGTTTCGATAGTCGATATAGTACGCGTGCTCCCACACATCGATCGTGAGCAGCGGCTTCTTCGAGGTCGTGAGCGGGGTCTCGGCATTCGGCGTCTTGACGATCTCGAGCTTATCGCCGTCCGCGACAAGCCACGCCCAGCCCGAGCCGAACTGAGTGGCCGCAGCCTGCGCGAACTCCTTACGGAACTCGGCATACCCGCCAAAGCTCGACTTGATGAGCTCAGCGACCTTGCCCGTCGGCTCGCCGCCGCCGCCCGGCTTCATGCTGTGCCAGTAAAAGGTGTGGTTCCAGACCTGAGCGGCGTTATTGAAGACGCCACCCTCGGAGCTGCGGACGACCTCCTCGAGACTCTTCCCCTCAAGGTCGGTCCCCTTTACGAGGTTGTTGAGATTGTTCACGTAGGCCTGGTGATGCTTGCCGTAGTGATAATCGATCGTCTCAGGGCTGATATGAGGGGCGAGGGCATCCTTTGCCCAGGGAAGCTCCGGTAGTTCGAAAGCCATATTTTTCTCCATTCTTTGTTGAGCGAGGAGCGCATGGCTCCTCTTGGGGCTCTTCCTATCTAACACGAAAACCAGCGACCCACCTACATTGGACGGTGGAGGCCACGCGAGCGCGGCTTTCGCTCGAGGACACCCCATCCTACGAGCGCGTCGGGAGCGCTCCTGCAGTGTCAGTCGAGGTGCGCTGCAATTGTCGAATGGTAAAGCGGGCCAAGTCGACCATCGAGCGGCGGAAAGAAATCGAGCCCACTGCGACGAATCACAACGACCTCCTCGTGAAAGAGCGGGATGGCCGGGAGCTCTTCGTAGAGAATCATCTGGACTTGCCGGTAGACGGCGCGTCGCGCCTCGTCGCCCATCGCACGGACACCCTCCACAAAAAGCGCGTCGAGGCGATCGTTTCGGAAGCGGAAGCGGTTGGCTCCGGCGCTCCCTTCGCTTGGGATGCGCTCGGAGGAGAAAAAATAGCTGAGAAAATGCGCCTCCACGAGCTCGGGGATCTCCATGAGGTAGAGATCGAAATTCCCCGCGTCGAGGTCGGCGCGGAGGTGTGCGTTCTCACTCGGGCGGATCTCGACGTCGATCCCGAGATCGGAGAGCATAAAGGCGATGGCTCGGGCGAGCGAGAGCCTGCTCCGATCGGAGCTTACCCGGAGGCGGAGGCGAAGCTCCGGCGATCCGGCATCCCGAAGAAGCGCCTTTGCGCGCTCGACGTCGCGCCCGCGGGGTTCGAGCTCCGTGGCGTAAGGGTGGGTGAGAGGGAAGAAGCCCTCCGCCACGGCTCCCCGGCCGCTCAACTTCGTGCGCACGAGGAGCTCACGATCAAGGCCGTAAAGGATCGCCTCTCGGACACGTCGATCGCTCAGCTGCGGATGCTCGAGGTTCATGCCGAGGTATGTGGTGCCGGGGCCGCGTGCGCTCACGATCTCAAACCCTTCGCTTTCATCAAAGAGCGGAAGAAGCAGAGGTGAGATGGAGCGGAGCGTGAGATCGCCGCGCCCTCCGAGAAGCCGAAGCGCTCGGGTGTTTTCGTCGCGCACCACCACAAGCTCGACTCGGGAGTGCTCAAGGGGCGCGCCATGATAGAAAGGGTTTTCGTCGAAGATGAGACGGCCGCCTTCGGAGCGGACGAGCCGATAGGGGCCGGCACCGATGAGCTCTTCATCCCGCATTTTCCGCGAAGCGAATTCGCGCTTTACGATGGGGAGCTCAAGATCGGTGAGGAATGGCGCATGCGCTTCGTCGAGTAGGAATCGCACTCGGGTCGGAGACAGCGCCTCGACTTCGACGATGCGCGCATAGTTATGCGAAAGTCTGCTCCCGAGCGCAGCATCCACCACGCCGCGATAGGTCGCCACCACATCCTGTGCGTCGAGCGGCGTGCCATCCGAAAAACGAAGCCCCTCCCTCAGATCGACGATCCATTCACGCTCGTTCGGCCGATGGTGACGGAGGGCAAGCTCGGGAACGATCTCGAGCGTCCGAGGATCGATCGTGAAAAGAGAGGCGAAGATAAGCCTCGATGCGCGGAGTCCCCACGCCTCCCAGACGAAGCGCGGATCGAGCTCTTCCGGCTCGCTTGGGATCACGATGGACAGCGCACGCTCGCCAAGCGCCTCCGCCGATTCGCGCCGCGCACAACCGCTCACGAAAAAGGCCAAGAGGCACGCGATGGAAATCGGGTGAAGCCAAGGATATCGGCTGGACCTCGTGCGCATCAAAGCCCTAGAGTACACGATAACTGAGCCGCTGACATCATCCGATCTTCGGTGCCGCGGAGCGCAATCGCAAGCTCTGACACGCGCAGAGGCGCCCTTTCGAAACGGCTCCTAAGCTTCGGAGAACCCACGGAAATCTCGATGAGACGACATCGCGAACTTGGCCGCTTCACCTACGCCTCTTCTCTCCCTTTCATCGCGTGGTATGCCGCGCTGCTCCTCTCCCTTACGCCGCATACAGCGCGGGCGGATGAGCTCGCCGGAGACATCGCGAAGGTCGTAGCCGCCGCAAACCTCGGCGATGGGCTGAGCGTCCACATCGTCGATCTGAAGACAGGACGCGAGCGCTACGGGCTCCGAGCCGATACCGAGCGCAATCCGGCCTCGAATATGAAGATCCTCACGGCTGCAGCCGCGCTCGCGACGCTCGGCCCCGAGTATACCCTCCGAACCGGCCTCTATGGATTTGTCCGCGACGGAGTGATGGAGGAGCTCGTCCTCCGCGGCGAAGGCGATCCGACGCTCACCATCGCCGATCTCGACAATCTCGTTCGCGGACTCAAAGAACGCGGCGTCCGAGAGGTTCGTTCCATCAAGGTGGATGGCTCGGCGTTCGACGATCGGCTCCTTCCTCCAGCATTCGATCAGCAGCCGCACGAGCACGCTTCCTTCCGCGCTGCGATCGGCGCTGTCGCACTCGATCGAGGCTCGTTCTTTCTCCGCGTCAATCCCGGCGCGGCTCCGGGCGCTCCCGCCGAGGTCATCCTCCACGGGCCCGGCTATTTTGAGGTTCAGTCGAGCATCCGAACGGGTGAGCCGGGCGAAGCCCCCAATATCATCGCCGATCAAGGCGCCACCGAGGATGGTTCGAAGATGTGGCTCCGATTGAGGGGCGTCATCCCGGCCGGGAGCTCCGGTGTGCGCTACCGGCGACGTGTCGAGAACCCACTCGCTCACGCGGCGCACGTCCTCGCGGAGCTTGTCGAAAACCATGGGCTGGCGGACTCTCCCAGCGTCTCCCTCGGTGCCACGCGGCCCGATCTTCCCCTGCTCGTCTATCGCGAGTCGCTCCCGCTTTCGCAGCTCCTCGCGCCCGTCGGGAAGCAATCCGATAATTTCGTCGCCGAGATGGTCCTCAAGATCTTGGGGATGTCGCGCCAGCGCCCAGCGAGCTCCGAAGAAGGGCTTGAAGCGATGCGAAATTACCTCCGAGTCATCGGCATCCCGGACGGTGAAGGCGCCCTCGTCAACGGCTCGGGGCTCTTCGTAGGCAACCGCATCAGTGCACGGCACCTCACGACCGTTCTCCTCGCCGCCTACCGCGACGCGGGCATCCGCTCCGAATTCGTCGCGCACCTCGCCATCGGCGGGGTCGATGGAACGCTCGCGCGGCGGCTCCAAGCGTACCGAAGCGGGCGCATCGTCCGCGCCAAAACCGGAACGCTCAACGATGTCATCTCGCTGTCGGGCTATGTCCTCGGTCGAAGCCCCGAGGAAGGCTACGCATTTGCGATCCTCGCAAATGGCGTCCGGGGGCGACAAGCCGAAGCGCGGCGGCTCAGCGATCAGATCGTCGAAGTCCTGGTCAACACCCTCTATTGATCGGGCATCGCTCGAGGCGGCGTTCCATCTTCGATCACCCGCCCAAGCGACGTTCAAACGAAAAAGCCCGCTTTCAACCAGGCGGGCTTTTTCGCTTTTAGGGGGAAGTGAACGCCTCGCTCGGGATCATTCCTTGATCTGGCGTCGGATCTTACCAAGCGCCTGCTCTTGAAGCTGACGAATCCGTTCGCGGCTAAGGTTGTACTTATCGCCGATCTCCTTCAGCGTGAGCTCGTCCTCATCGTCGAGGCCGAAGCGCCAGCGGAGGATGCGGGCTTCCATCGGCGTGAGACCATCGAGAAGGCGGCGCACCTCTTCAGCCCACTTCTGGCTAACGAGCTGCTCAAAGGGGGTCGGGACGTTCTCTTCCTCGAGGAAGTCGATGAACTTCCGGCCGTCCTCATCGTTGACGGGGCGGTCGAGACTGAAGGGAGTCTCCGCCCAATACCCCTTGATCTTTTCGAGCTTATCGGCCGCGATGCCCGTCTCCTTCTCGAGCTCTTCGGGCGTAGGCTCTTTACCGGTTCGCGTGGCGATGGCCTGCGTGGCGCGGGCGACGCGGTTGTAGGTATCGAGCATATGGACCGGGATGCGAACGGCGCGGCCCTTATCGGCGAGCGCACGGCTGATCGCATGCCGGATCCACCACGACGCATAGGTCGAGAAGCGGTAGCCGCGATTGTGGTCAAAACGCTCGACCGCCTTCATGAGACCGATGTTGCCCTCTTGGATAAGATCGATGAGGGGAAGTCGGCCGCGGTTGTACCGACGAGCGATCGAGACGACGAGGCGGAGGTTGGCAGCGACGAAGCGATTCTTCGAATCCTGCTGCGCCTTGCGAGCCGCCGCGACGCGCGCGAGGTAATCCTTGAACGCTTGGTTCACGCGGACCTCGCCGCCGATCATATCGAGCTCTTCGGCGTGCTCGCCGATGATGCGGTGAACGGCCTTATCGCAGTCCTGGACAAAGATGCGGTCCGAGTCGAGCTCGCGAAGCTTGGTCGCCAGGGCAAGTGAGAGCTCATCCCACT
This sequence comes from Sandaracinaceae bacterium, assembly GCA_012514415.1. Classification (GTDB taxonomy): domain Bacteria; phylum Myxococcota_A; class Polyangia; order Polyangiales; family Houyiibacteriaceae; genus JAAYBZ01. Next base: position 12,898 of record JAAZAH010000123.1, on the reverse strand, counting down.
TCTCTTGCTGACGCTTTCCGAGCCGGACCGAGCGCTTCGACATGGCGGCCTTCGCCATCTTGCGGAGCGCGACGAACTCCTCGGGGTTCTGGTCGATATGGATGAGGTGAACTTCGACAGCTTGCGCCACCGTCTCGAAGGCGGGGACATAGCTAAAGAGGGTGACCCAATAATCGATCTCAAGGGCCTCGACCTCCTTGGCCGCCTCGATCTCCTCCTGGGGCGAGAGCACGCGGTGGTTCGCCATCTCGCGGAAATAGCGAGAGAGGGTCGAGTCCCCGGCTCCCTGACGCTCAAGCTCCTTGAGCGCCTTTTCGGCTTCGGTGCGGGCGCGTTCGAGTTGCTCCTTCGACGGCTCGGGAGCGGAGAGTCTCTCGGACACTTTCTCCTCCTCCTCGACCTCGAGCTCGACGTTCACCTCGTCGAGCTTCGACTTTGCGACCTTCTGATTTTTACGAAGCGGAGCTTGTTTAGCCATCTTGGGGGGGGACCTCTCTGAATCTAGGGTAACGCGCGCATCCGAGCTCCGAAGTAGCCTCAAGAGACTCCTCCGCGCTGCATTCCACGTGGCGAGCGGTGGGGCCGCCCTGCCATGCCCCATCACGCTGTGCACTTTATGTGCCCAAGAAGTGAACGGGGTCTTTAGGGCGGGGAGCGTGGGGACCAGCTCGCCATCGACGAGCGCGGCGGAAGTCGAAAGATCGAAGCTTTTTTGTCGGATTGCGCTTGATTTTACGGAAAGAACTCGTGCCTCCGAGCCTCGCCGACGAATGTAGGGCTGCTCCTGGAGATGTCCACTGTTCGCGCAAAAATGAACTGCGCAGTTCAGATCTGAAATGCACCGAGGCTTCGAGTGGCAACTGAAGTTGCCGGTTTCGAGAACAAGTGGCTACTGCGATAGCCACCTGTCGTCTTCGGTGTCGTTCTCCGCGTCTTTCATTTTAGCTTATGGCATTCTTCGGGCATGTGCACGCGCTTTTCGTCGATCGCCGTTTCGAGCCTCCTGCTTTTTCTCTCCTCCGAGGTTGCCTCCGCCACCGTCCGCGCCGATGCGGACGGGGCTGCACCCGCCAGAGCGCGCTCCGCCAAAACCAGCATAGAGCCCTTGGCCTCTTCAACTCGGGACGACGGCCCGGCTGCGATCTCTTCCGTCGCTCGCCATGAAGCGATGCCGAGCGTCGAAGGGCGCGCCACGCTCGAGCCTCCAAAGACCTCCATCCGGCTCGCCAACCCGGCCCATCCCTTCGCCATCGCCGCCCTCGAGCTGCGCTCCGAATCGAAGGCCCTTCCGCGCCGTGTTCAGCTGAGCCCAAGTGGAGGCGAGGCCCAGACCTTTGAGATTGGCCGACGCGAACGCGAGGCCACCCTCCGCTTCGATCCGCCGCTCGATGCCGATGCGCTCACGCTCGGATTCGACGCTGCGCCGGGCGAGGCGATTGAGATCCGGATGGTGACGAGCGCGAGCGCCGAGGCACTCATCGACGCCATCGAAGCCGGTGGGAGTGGACGGCTTCGTGCGCGAGAACTCCTCCCGCTCCTTGGAAGCTCCGCCCTTCCTTTGATGGAGGCCCGCTTTCCTCTTCTGAGCGCGCGAGCTCAGCGCGATCTTATCGGGGTGTACGGAAGGCTTCATCGCGACCGGCGCGCCGCGGATCGACTCCTTGTCCTCAGCACAAGCAACGATGGAGAGATGGCCCGGCTTGCGGCCGAAGCGCTGCCGCCCTCACTCTTAGGAGAGGCGATCCGGCGTGGCGCTCGACCCGCGCGCCATCTCGCCGCTCGCCTCGCTCCGGAGAGCGCACTCATCCCCTTACTTGAGCGGATGGGCGATGCCGCTCCAAACGTCAAGGACGACGGAGAAGCAGGAAGCGATGGGCGCTCAGAGGCCGGCTCTCCCCTCCATGAGGCCGACGCCGCCCGACCGATGGCGAGGGCACAAGAGATCCGCGATCTTCGCTCGGCGATCTCCCGGGCGGCACGGGCACTCGGCGATCGGGCCGCTCCCCTCCTTCGAGATGCGCTCCATGAGCAAAGCCTCGTCGCCCGCGCGCGGATCCTTCCAGCGCTCGCCCCGATTCGCGGTCTAAGCGAGCTTGTCGAAGAAGAGATTCACGCGCTCATTGAAGGAAGCCGCGCTCAGACGCCAAATGGAGAGCAGAGCCATCTCGCTTCCTCACTTCATGAGCCCGCTGATGAATCGGCGCTTTTCGAGATCCGCTACCGGGCCCTCGAAAGCCTCGCTCGTCTGGGCCGCCCCGTCCGCCCGGAACTCCTCACGCTTGTGCGCGAGGCCACCGAAGCCGAGGAGTGGATGATCCGCGCGCTCGCATACGAGGCACTTTCCTCGCATGGACGAAGTTCGCCTTCGCTTGCCGAAGATCTTCTCCCCATTCTCTTTCGCGCCTTTGATGATGGTTACCCGCGCGTGCGAGAGCTCGCTGCATCTGTCGTCGGGGAGCTTATCGCGAGCGCTTCGGCGACGAGCGAACTCGGCGAAGGGATGCGCGCCGATGCGCTCGCGCGACTGCGGACAGCCTCGAGCGATCCTTTCCCCATCGTCCGTGAGAGCGCGATCCGCGCAGCGTTCCCTCTCGGTGAAGCGCTCGGGTCGACGCGCGATGAAGCCGGTAGCGTGCGCCTCGCCGTCTATGAGCGACTGGCGGCTGATCCCGGAGGCGAGCGAGATCTGCGGCGCGCCCTTGACCGCGAAGCTCGGCCATCGGTCCTCGGCTCGTTCCTCGAGGGTGCAATTCGGCGCTGTGATGCGCGATTTGCCGAGCTTGCTGAGCGCGTCGTCGTCACGACCGATACGCGCGATGATGAAGGAGCCCGCGCTGGCAAGACCGCCCTCTCGTATCTCCTCGCATTTGAGGGAAAGGAGCGCGATGCATGGCTGAAGGAGCTCGAGCGGCGCGGGGCGAGGCTCGCAAGTACGGATGTGCCCATCCGCTGCGCCCAATAAGAAGAGCCCGGTCATCCCTCCACTTAAAGAGCCCTCGGAAGGGATCGGCCTTCGATAACGCGCAGAGCAAAGAACGCCACACGTTCCGCTCCTCCTCCATTCTTTGAGGCCGGGGCGCGTTTCGAGATGCGCCAGCGATTCGCATATTGTTTCCGATGAATTTCCCGTGTTAGGGTCGCTCCGATAGGCGCGAAGGACGCGCAGTCGCTATGACCAAGTTCACCACCTTACCTCTCGCCCATTCCCTCGCCCCACGTCTCGGCCTTCTGCTCATCGCCGGTCTCTTCTTCGGCGCGAGCAGCGGATGCGATGGCCTCGGCGGCGCTTCGGTGCTCGTCGAGAGGCTCCCCGACATCGAACCGAACCTCCCCGCGGTGCCGAAGATCCCGCCGCCCGAATTCCCGGCGGTCTACGAGGACGGAACGTATAGCGTCTACGGCGCAAGGCAGCGCGCGCGAGAGGCGAATGGCGAGGAGATCGAGGTCACGGCACGCATTGTACGGATCTATCATCCGCCGAGCTGCGAGCGCGGGGAGACCTGCCCTCGGCCGCTCGCACCTCATCTCTTCATCGGCGATAAACTCGACGCCGAGGAGCGGGATCTGATGATGGTGGTCGGTTACGCGGCTAATCAAGCCGAGATCGACGACGCGATTCGCCAAGGCGCCCGCGGCGCCGAGCGGGTTCGAGCGCAAGGCATGGTGCCGGTCCCGCGCGATTTTCGCCCCGGCAACCTCATCCGCCTGAAGGGCGAGCTCAACCTTCAGAGCAGCTCGGGCTTCAGCTCGAGCAACGGCCTCATCGAGTATACCGATCACGTCACCCTCGAGCGCGCGCAGTGAGTCTCGACAGCCCGCTTCGGCGCTGGCTCGAAGGGCTCGGCGCGCACCAGGATGTCATCGAGTTCTTCGCTCCGTACGGGAGCGATTTCATCCAAGCCTATCGCGATCTTGATCGAGGCGATTGGTTGCTCGGGCTCGCGAGCCGTCTGGTCGACGATCGCGGCGCGCTTGTCCGCGCGGCAGCCGCCGTGGCCCGCGTCGCCGAATCCGCGCTCGACCGGGATCGCGTTGGCGGCGAGGCGATCGAGCTCATCGAAGCCGCCGAGGACTGGGCGGCGCTCCGTCGAAATGGTGAGGAGCTCGTCGCCAAAGCGGACGCGCTCGAAAAGCGCGCCGAGGAGCTCGAGGATCCGCGCCACCGCTTCACGCTCCTCGCCGCATCTTCCGCGGCGCGTTCTGCGGCCGATCCCGAGGCCGCCCCGATGACCGCCTATTATGTGATGGAGGCGCTCCTCGCAGCCCATGGCGGCGAGGACGACGCAATGGAGCGCGTCGCCGAAATCCACCAGCTCACGGCCAAGGCCGCAAAGATGCACCTACCGCCGGAGCTCATGCGCACGCCCTTCAAAGCGCATTGAGATATCGGCTCAGGGCGAGCCGTTACGCGCCGCCTCGACGAGCACCGCACTGACCGTAAAAACGTGGGGGCTCCCACTGAGACGCGCGTAGTACGCATCCTTCTTTTTGCCGCCGTCTTCGGCTCGCTCGGCCGGCACTCGAGCGCCAATCTCAAGAAGATATTCTCCCGCCTCCGAGTCACCCTCATGCGCGCCTCCGTGTGAATGGCCCGCGTCCACCGTGAACCTGAGCGTGAGCGCCGGCTCTTCGAGACCAAACTCACGACGAGCGCGATCGGCGACGAACTCGATGGCCTCGAGCTCGGCCAGCCGCGCGGTCAGCGTCGGATATTCGCGAGGGTCGAGCTCACGCTCGGCGTCGCCCTCCCGGAGCGAGATCGAGCGCACGCGATAGGCCTCCGCATCGAGGAGGACGCGTGAGCGAAGGCGAAATACGCTTGGGGTGAGAAGCTCGGCGACATCGGGCGGGAATCCGAGGACGACACGCGTCTCACCGGCTGCCTCGGCGTCTGAGGCGTAGAGCGCGGCGGTTTTTTCGGCACCGATTTCAAGCTTTCGCTCGAGCTTGAGGGGACCACGCTCGACAATCCGCAGCTCGCCGCGAGGGCTATCGAGTCCATATCGGCCGAGATCGGAGCGGCTCACGATGCGGCGTTCGGTCGCTTCGGCAAGACGAAGCAGTCGAAGCCATTCGGTGAACGAAGACTCATCGACCTCACCGCGCTCGATCTCTCTTTCGCCCTCGAAGAGCCGGTAGCTTGTCTCATCGGTGAGGGTCACCTCCAGCCGGCGCTCCCCAAGCCGGAGCGAAAAGCGCTCCACATCGTAATCGCGCGCCGAGGCGAGCCGCCTCTCTTCAAGTCGCTCGGGAGCAAGATCCAAACCGTCAAGATCGGCCTCAGCCACACAGACGACCGGCCCCTGTCCACGGACGGCGATGCGCTCGCTCTCTCGGCCTTCACACTCGCCGCCGATCAGGAGCGTCATGCGCTCCTCGACCATCGTGAGGTCGAAGCGGAGTTCGGGATGTTTGAGGGCTGCATCGTACTCGGGACTGCGCGTCTCCGAGAGGATCGTCTTCGCCGAAAGGGTCTCAAGTGAGCGAAGGAGTCGCTCGGCGCGCGACGAGTTCGCCAGCATCTGGACGGGCTCGACGATACGGATGGAGCGGAGATCGCGCTCCATGACAATCCTTTCGCCATTCGACAACCTCTCGATGCGGCGGAGTCCAGCGAGCCCCTCCGGAATGAGCGCCTTCGAGCGGAAGTGAAAGAGATCGTGCGAAAGGTTTTCGACGAGATCTTCAGGAATGATGAGGATCTGATCGCGGCGCTCACCGAGCGCATAGCGTTCAATCCCCGAAGGGGTCGCGTTTCCAACGGAGAGCTCCGCACTGCGCGATCCGGTGAAGACGCGCACGCTGAGCCTCGGTTGATCGAGCCCAAATTGCGCAAGCTCGGACTCTTCAACCTCCTCGATCACGCTCACGGGCATCGCCCAATCGAGCGCAGCGAGGAGCGATTCAACGGCGTCGTCGTCTGCAGCGGCGCGGATCGGTTCAAGCAGCTGGAAGTACCGCCAGGCTCCTTCCTCGTCACGCTCTCTCTCAAAAACTAGGCGCTCTTCGCCGCGCTCGAGCTCGATCCGATGAACGCGATCGCGGGCAAAGCTCTCGATCACACGCCCACGACGCGCCTCTCGATCCGACGTGCTCACTGTCTCGCGCTCGTAAAAATAGATGAACGCGGCTAGCAATGCCGTGACGACGGCGAGTGAGAGTGTGGCGCGCGAACTCATTTTCTACGCCCCCAATATGCAGAAAAGGCGAGGAGGAGCGCCGCCAAGGGAAGCAGAAAAAGCACCCGGAACGAAACGCTCTTCATATCCTCGCTCGTCATAAGGATAGGCGCGAGCTGCGTCGTCTTCGGAGGAATCGCAGCAAGCGAACGCCGCTCGAGGAGAAAGCCGGTAAGAGCCGCCGTGACGTGGTGGTTCGCGAAGGTCGGCTGAGTAATAAAGGCCTCGTTGAAGAGATCAGCGTCGCCGACGACCACGAGACGACCGCGTGCGGCCCCTTCGCCTTTCTCACCGGCCTCTCGGGAGTCGCCGAGATCGAGCGTAAGGGCGGCACCTAGAACAACAGAGCCTTGGATCGGCGCGCGCTGATGATCGTAATCCCGTCCTTCGAGAAGCGGGGAAAGATCGGATTCGGCGATCGACATCTCGGAAGCCAGAAAGAGCGGCTCCGCTCCCGAACCCTCGCGCACGCGAACGCTCCGGGCGAGATGAAAGATGGTCGGCCCTTCAAGCAGCTGAAATTGCTCGACCGATGCGTGATCGCCATAGCGTGTCACGAGGAATTGTTCGACTGGGCTCCCTGAGAGAAGCCGCGCGGGATCGAGCTCGAAGACGATGGTCGGATCGATCTCGATGCCTTTGCTCGAGAGGAAGCGCTCGAACCCTGTATGGAGCACTTCGCCGCCTTCGAGGATCGGATCGAGCGCGAGAAGGAGGTTGCCGCCTCCCTCGAGATAATCAGCGAGCGCGTCGACTTCATTTCGCGCAAAAGGTCGCTCCGGACCGATCACCAGCACTGCGCTACAGCGGGCAGGAACACGCGCATTTCCGACGAACTCGATGGTCTCGAGCTGAATATTCATATGCTCGAGATCCTCCCGATAGCTCGCGAGCCCCCGCCCTCCCCCAGCATCGGCATTCCACTCTCCGTGTCCGCTCGTCACGCAAAGTCGCGGCGGTTCGCCTTCGGTGAGGTCAAGAATCGCTCCGGTGAAGGAACGCTCGGCTTCGATATCGATGAGCCCGCCATCGTCCGCGCCGAATCGCGGACGGATGAGATCGTAGAGATCGATGGTGGTTTTGCGATCCCCGAGCGTGAGGATGGCGGCGACTCGCGAGGCATTTGCACCGAGCCCCAGTTTATCGGCGAGCGCACGATAACGAGCGGGCTCTCGATGTGGATCGACCCGCTCGATGCGCAGCTTATCCGTCACGCTCCGATATCGTTCAAGGAGCTCGTCGAGATCGCGATAGCTCGGATCGCCCTTCGAAAGGAGGAGGTAGACGGTGATCTCTTCATCGAGCTCGCGCGCGACCTCGAGCGAGCGCTCGCTCAATGAAAAGAGCTGCTCCGTCGTCAGGTCCCAGCGCTTATGGTGGCGGTAGCCGAGGTAGTTCACCATCAAGAAAATGGCGACCACAAGGATCGAGCCAACATAGATATTGAGGCGAGCGATTCTACGGCGCTTCAGCTCAGCGCGCTTGGCGTCATCTTCGGACATCAGGCGAACCTCCGATGATCGATCACTCGGATCGCAAGAAAGAGGCAAAGCGCGGCGGTCGAGGCTTGATAGACGACGCGCCGAGAATCGAGCACTCCTGCAGCCGCCTGCTCCATATGCCCATAGACATTGACGTAGGAGAGGATATCGGCGACCGCATCACTCGCGATGTATTCGCCAAGCCCGAGGACGAAGGTCCCGGCGAGCGCGAGTGTTGCGAGGACGGCTGCAACCGTCTGGCTGTTGGCGAGCGCGCTCGCGAGGACACCGACCGCCATATAGCCCACGCCCAAAAAGAAAACGCCGAGGCAGGCGGAGAGGACCGCTCCTCGGTCCACATCCCCGTAACGGCTCAGGATGAAAATATAAAATAAGGTCGGCGCCCAGAGCGAGAGCCAAAAAACGAGCGAGGCAAGGTATTTCCCGAGCACGATGGCCACGGGGCTCACCGGCGCCGTGAGAAGGCCCTCGATGCGGCCGGTCTGCTTTTCATCCGCGAGCGTCCGCATGGTGAGGATGGGCGCGAAGATGAGCATCGCGATGTAGATGAGCGGCATTTGGAACCAGCCGCGAAGCGGCGTATCGCTCGCGCCACCCGAGGCGGACTCGGCAAAATACCGGACGATGAAATCGAAGCTCGCTCCCGCGACGACAAGCCAGACGGCGATGACGATATACGCCATGGGCGAGCCGAAGAAGCTCGCGATTTCGCGCCGGGCGATGACCAATGCACCCTTCATGAATCCAGCTCCTCGACCGTGGTGAGCCCGACGAAGACCTCTTCGAGGCTCGCTGCGCGTCGCTCCATGCGCCTGAGGCCAAGCCCCTGGGCGGTCACTGCGTTGAAGATCGCGTCAAGGCTTTCATCTCCGGGCATGGCCTCAACCTCGACGCTTCTCCCCTCGCCCCTCCGTGCCGATTTCACCGGCGCGCAATCCTTCAGCGCTTCGATATATCGATCCGGCTCTGCCGGCCCTTCGATGACGATCGTCATTTGACCTTCGGCCTCCTCGCGGAGTTTGCGCGGATCGCCCTCGGCAATCTTCTTCCCGTCGCGAATGATGACGACGCGGCTACAGCTCGCCTCGACCTCCGGGAGGATATGCGTCGAGAGGAAAACGGTCTTTTCACCCTCAAAGCTCTTGATGAGCCGCCGGATGTGTCGAATCTGATTGGGATCGAGACCGACGGTGGGCTCGTCGAGGATAAGGATGGGTGGATCGCCGAGTAGCGCATCCGCGATCCCGATCCGCTGCTTTGTGCCCTTTGATAGCTTAGCAATCCACCGATCCCGCGCCTCAACGACGCCTGCAAGCTCGAGTACGCGATCGGCCTCGCGTTTGGCCGCGCGGTAGCTGAGCCCTTTAAGCTCCGCACGGTAGCGGAGGAAGTCGTAGGCGCGCATATCGTCGTAGACGGGGACGATCTCGGGGAGATAGCCGAAGCGGCGCTGCGCCTCGATCGGCCTCTCGAGGACCGAGATTCCATCGATTCGCGCGGTGCCGGAAGTGGGGGCGAGGAAACCCGTGAGCATTCGAAGCGTCGTGCTCTTCCCGGCGCCGTTCGGACCAAGGAAGCCGACGACCTCCCCCCTTTCGATCGTGAAGGAGATGTCGCTTACGGCCTCGTGGGAAGGATAGCGTTTGGTGAGACTCTCTACTTCGATCACGCGGAGCTCCGTATTTTCATGTGCTCGCCATAGCTGAACAGTTTATCCGCATCAAGTTTCGTGTAAGACGGTGCCACTTCGGATGCGCGCTGATTTTCTGATCTGCAGGCAGCGGTCTTTCATCGTCCACTAAGGAACGATTGGTCGATTTTTTTATTCACAAGGTGAGCGCATGTAGGATGACCGCATGTTCCACCTCCGAACGCTCGCGATCCGAACGGGAAAGGCGCTGGCCTGCGCGGCGGCGTTTCTCTTGGGCGGGGCTCTGGCACAGCTCCTGCCCGAAGGCGGACGCTCTCAAGCCAGAGCGTCCATCCAGGTCACCTCGGACCCTGGTGGGCTCGGCCCCATCCCGTCGCCGGTTGCACTCGGACCGACAAAAGACGATCTTCGCTTCGCCACCGGATCCATCGCCATGGAGGGAGCGAGCGACGATCGTCCCAAGCTCATGCGTGAACTGGCCACGCCAGCGCGCATCGATCTCGAGCGTGATGCGTTCCAAAAAATCGATGAAGCGGCTTTCGATTTTGGAGGCGGCCGCATCATCACGGGAGCGACGCGTCGACGGATGCTTCTTTTCACCTTCGATGATGGACCGGACATTCGGAACACGCCGCGCCTTCTCGATCTCCTCGATGAGTATGACGTCAAAGCGGTCTTCTTCCTAACGACGAATCGGATGGCCGAACGGACTCCTTGGGGCGCACAGCATCGGGAGCTTGCGCGCGAGATCGTCCGCCGTGGGCATACGCTCGGCAACCATACGATGAACCATGCAAAGCTCGGCGCCGCCTCGCCTTCCCGAATGCGAAATGAAATCGACGAGACCTCCGCATTCATCGAGGAAGTGACCGGCGTGTATCCGAAGCTCTTCCGTCCCCCCGGCGGCATCCGGAGCGAGCGCCTTGATCTCTTTTTGAAGGAACGCGGCTATACGACCGTACTTTGGAATACCGGGGCGACGGATTATAAGATCGACAGTCCGCGTCTCATCACGAACACCCTCTTTAAAGTGCTCGAACGAAGGAGGCGCGAAGAGGGGCATCAAGGCGGCATCCTCCTCCTCCACGACATCTACGCGCATACGGTCGAAGCGTTCCCAATGATCATGGCGCGGATCGAAGCCGAAAACTGCAGGCTCTATCGCGCGGGCGAGGAGCTCTACGACATCGTCGATGATCCGCGCTTCTTTTTTGAACCGGCAGGCCCGAACGATGCTCCGGACGCGACGGCGGCGCCTGGAGACATTCCGAGCACCGTTCTCGCAGAGCGACAGGCCCGCCTTCGAGCGCGCGCGCGCGAACGCTGCCCGGAGATCCGCTGAAGCCCAGCCGCCGAACTTCGTTCTGGGCGCAGCGTCCGTGCGGCGCGTGGACGGGATGCGTCGCTTTGTTTAGCGGCGCCGCGCGAGGATCCGGTAGATGGGAAGGCCGTCTTCCTCCGCCCGAACCTCGCGATTTGAGCGCGCACCGTACGGGTTTTCGTCGATGAAGCCATCCTCGCCCTCAAGCTGGAACTCGGAATGGGCGGCGATGAGATCGCGGTAGCGGATCGCGCGGTCCTCGACGTCGGTCTGGACGAAGAGCTCTCCGCCGGCAAAGAGGAGGTCGGCCAACGCATCGAGAAAGGGCTCGCCCACAACGAAGCGATCTTGATGCCGCTTCTTCCACCACGGATCGGGAAAATGGACGAATGCGCGCGTGACCGATGCGCGCGGTCCGCATCGCGGGAGAAGCTCTCGGATATCCTCGGAAACAATGCGCACCTGATCGAGCCCGAGGCGTTTACGACGCTCATCAACCTTATAGGCCCACTTCGCCTTGATCTCGACGCCGAGGATGCGGCTTTCGGGAGCAAGCTTCGCGCGCTCAAAGATGGAGTGGCCTCTTCCGAAGCCGATATCGATCTCGATGGGTCCCGTTCCCGGGAGGAATTGTTCGAGATCGACGCTCCCTTCGGGCGCCCTTGGAGTGAATTCTCGGTACCTGATGGGCTTCGGTGTTTCGCTCACGCGCTCGATGTAGCAGAGCTTCGGCAAGTTTCGAATCAAACTCGGGCGGCGGGTTCTCCTCTCTTGCTGGCACGAATGCGGTGAAAGGCCTTAGGATGAAAGGATGCGCTTCAGTTGGATGCTCTCCGCGCTTTTCCTGAAGGCGTCCGTGTTGGTCCTCGCCGTGGTGCTCGTGAGCGGCGACGCGTCCGCCACCCCCTCCGATCGGGTCGAGGAAGCCGAATCCCGGCAACGCAAGACCATCCAATCGCTCCTCCAACGCGCCGGGGCGGCGAATCCTCCGCGCGAGGTCTTCATTCGTGCGTTCAAAAAAGAGGCCGAGCTCGAGCTTTGGGCGCGCAGCAACGATGGGGCGGAGCACGTGCTCATCGAACGCTTTCCGCTTTGCAAAATGAGCGGCACGCTCGGACCGAAATCGCGCCAAGGCGACAAACAGATTCCGGAGGGGTTCTACACCGTCGATCGCCTCAACCCGCGTTCACGCTTTCACCTCTCGCTCGGAATCGATTACCCCAACGCTCTCGATACGGCACGCGCGAGAGGCAAAGACCCGGGCGACAACATCTTCATCCACGGCGAGTGCTTTTCGGTGGGGTGCCTCTCGATCGGCAATGACGCCATCGAGCGCGTTTACCTCATCGCATCCCAAGCGATCGCCCTGCGCCGCGAAGCGATCCCGGTTCACATCTTCCCCTGCCGCTTTGGAGATCCCACTTGCGAGGAGGCAATGCGCGCGGTGGAGTCGCGCTGGCCCTCTTTTTATCGCGCGCTCAGAGAAGGCTACGCCGCGTTCGAAGCCGAGAAAAAGCCGCCCTCCATGGAAGCCTCGGCGAGTGGCTATCGGCGAAAAGAGTGAAGGCGGTCGAGTGCGCGACACCCGCTCAGCCCGCAGACATCGGGCCGTCTCTGCGCGTCCATCGCGCGTGCCCGAGCGCCTCTTCGTTTGACACTGGAATTCGATGCGGTTCATGGTCCCTCCCGTGAAAAGCTCGCGGTTCACCCTCCTGCCCATCGTCGCGCTCATCCTGAGCGGCGCCGCCGGACTCATCTATCAGAGTGTCTGGGGGCGGATGCTTCACCTCGTTTTCGGCGTCGGGGATCAAGCGATCGCCACGGTGCTAGCGAGCTTCTTCCTCGGCCTGTCGCTTGGCTCTTTCCTCGGAGGAAAACTCGCTCGGCGGATCGCCTCGCCCGCCGCAGCGTACGCCCTCCTCGAGGTGTTCATCGCGTCTTGGGCCATCCTTTCGATCTTCTTGATCCCCCAGATTCACGGCGTCTACGCGGCGTTCAGTGAAGGCGTGGGCGTCGGAGGGCTCACCGCCATCCGCCTCGCACTCTCATTGATCATCCTCCTTCCACCGACGATTGCGATGGGCGCAACCCTTCCGGTTTTGATGCGGAGCGAGACGCCCGAAGGCATCCCTTGGCCTGCGCTCGCCAATCGTCTCTATCTTGCGAATACGCTCGGGGCCGTTCTTGGAGCCGGACTCTCGGGCTTTTATCTCCTGCCGATCTTTGGGAGCCGCGTCTCGCTCAT
>JAAZAH010000122.1 GCA_012514415.1 Sandaracinaceae bacterium | reverse complement strand
GATCAGGGCGAGGGCGCGTTTTTCGGCGGGGAGTGCCTCTAAGACCGCGCGGAAATCTTCGGTCTCGCGATCGAAGGCGCGCATCCGGCCAAGTGCGGGCAGAAGAATGAAGGCGACGCCGATGACGAGTGCGAGGCTTGCGATGTGCGCCGCTCTGCTTGAGCGGAGGGTGTCGCGCGCGTCGAAGATGAGGGCAAAGGAGGGGAGGAAAAGCAGGGAGAAGCGCTGCCAGAGCAGCGAGGTGTCCATCGCATCGTGCGGGACGGTGAAAAAATAAACGAGAAAGAAGCCGAGCGGGAGGTAGCGTGCCGGCTCCTTGCTCGGTCGAAGCGCAAGCAAGAGGGGGCTCAGAAGAAGCGCGATGACGGCGGCGAGATGCCAAGCCTTCGGAGCAAATGCGGAGAGTTGGTAATGGAGGAGTTGATAGGCGCGCCGAGCAAAGCCCGCCCCCTGGACATAGGAGCCACGGGGATCGGCCCAAAGGGGGCTGAGCTCGTCGGCGCGAAGCGAGTAGAGGATGGCGACGAGGGCGAGCGGAACGAACAAGAGGAGCTCCTTTTGAGGAAAGCTGCGGGTTCGACGAAGTTTTTCGAGGGCGAAGCAGCCGGCGAGGACAAAGAAATATGCAAAGACGAGGCCGTGTGAGGCGATGAGTAGCGCGCCAACGAGAGCTGCGACAAGCCCGCGCTTGAACGATTCATCCCGCAAAAAATCGAGGAAAAATGCGAGAAAAAGAAGGCCGACGGGGACGGAAAGGAGGAAGGTGAGCATCCCCCACTCGAAAGCGAAGCCGAAAAAGCCGGCGACGGCGAGTGGATCGAGCGTACTCGGCGCGCCGAATCGCCTTCGAAGCTGGATGAAGGCGGCGTAAGTGCCGATGAACGCGAGGGCAAGGATGAAGGAGAGCGCCAGATGGAGGCCGAGGATCTGTGAGGCGATGAGCCAGGTTCCGTAGCCAAGGAGATAAGGCGTCAGAAAGTTCAGCTCGTATTCCTCGGCGAAAGCGCTCTCGCCGCGTAGCATGGAGTCGAGGAGACTTACCTGCGCTGCGTGCTGGGGCACGTCGATCATCGGCGGGTACGTGATAAAGAAGAAGGAACATCCCACGCCGAAGACGAGCGCGAGGCAGATCCGTCGCGGCCAACTCCTGGGAAACCTCATCGTGCGCTCATCCGCGGCGTAGGAATCATTCTCGATATGGTTCTCACGGCGGCGTCAGCGTTGTTCTCGGCAGCTCGATTCCGCGCGCGTGAACGCCTCGACGATATAGCGCGGGCGCTTCTTCGACTCGGCGTAGATCTTGGACAGGTAGATGCCGATCACGCCAAGCGAAAGCAGCTGAATGCCGCCGATGAAATAAAGGGGCACGACGATCGAAGCCCATCCAGGGATCGCGTGTCCGAGGAGCCGGATGATGAGCGCCCAGATGGCGAGGCCAATGGCGGAGAGGCTCACGAGGACGCCGAGCCAGGCGATGAGGTGGAGCGGCGCCGCCGAAAAGGAAGTGATCCCATCGAGCGCCAGCCGGAGCATCTTTCGCGGGCTGTATTTGGTTTCGCCAGCAAAGCGCTCGGCGCGATCGTAGTGAACGATCCTTGAAGGAAAGCCGATGAGCGGGACCATCCCACGCAAAAATAAATGCACCTCGTCGAACTGGAGTAGGGCGTTCAGTGCATCCCGGTGAAGGAGCCGAAAATCAGCGTGGTCTTCGATGATCTCGATGCCGACAAGGCGGAGGATGCGGTAGTAGAGCCGCGCGGGAACGCGCTTGATGAGGCGATCTTTATCCCGGCGGCGGCGCACTCCGTACACGACCTTGGCGCCCTCTTTCGCGGCGACAAGCATGTCGCGGATCACCGCCGGATCGTCTTGGAGATCGGCGTCCATGCTGAGGGTGAAATCGGCACGGCTATGGGCGAGGCCGGCAAAGAGCGCGTTTTGGTGCCCGAAGTTGCGGGAGAGTTTGAGCACCTCGACGCGACAATCCTCGGTCGCGGCCTCGCTCAAAAAACGGTAGGTGTCGTCTTTTGAGCCGTCGTCCACAAAGAGCAGTGTCGACTCCGCCGCGATCGCACCCTCTTCGGCAAGATCATCCAAGAGCGTTCGGAGCCGCGAGAGTGTCTCGGGGAGAACGAGCTCTTCGTCGTAGCAAGGGATGACAATGCTGAGGGTGGGTGCGTTCGCGATTTCTTCGTTCTGAGGGTGGATCGAGCTCATGAGAGGAGCACCACGCGCGGTCTAGGAGGCGGCGATCGGCGGGAGGATATCACCGGCGGTGAGATTCGGATAGGCGAGCCTCGAGGATGTGCCGGCATGCGCTGAGGATCGTGAGGATCGCCGAAGCGAGCTCGAGCTCGCCTGAAAAGCGTCGCGCCAGCCCCTCGTGCGTGGTCCACGCTCTCAGCCGAGTCCATGGTAGGCTTAGGGGAGCCGATAGGGTGTGATGTCGATGGGTCCGCGCTCCTCGTTTCGAGCCTCGTCGAGCAGCCCCAGGAGTTCGGGCGACCTTGGCGCAAAGACGAGCCCGTCTCTCGCCATGATCCTCGCGCTCTCTCTGGCACCCGTGGCGCCATAATAAAGCGCGAAATTGTAGTATTTGAGCAGGAGCTGTTCTCGGGCTCGGGGCTCAATCCCCTCGCGGGGGCCGAGACGCGTGCGGAGCTGAAAGATCGAGGCCAGCTGATCGCGTTCGCCGCGCGCAAAATCTTCGGCGCTGCTTCCCTCGCCGAGCACGCGATGTAGGAGGCCGGCGGGAACCATGACATCAAAGAGCGAGGGATCGACCCGCGGATCAAGCTCGACGAAGACGGGCCGCTCGATGGCGAGCGCCATGAGCTCGAGGCGTCCAAACTGGCCGGTCAGAAGATAGCTTCGAAGCGAATCGCGGAGCGCGGGCTCTTCGCGGAGGAGCGCCTCGACGAGGCCCGGATAAAAGAGAAGCGGCACGGGAACGAGAAGAAGATCGGGTCTCGAGCGCTCTTCGGCCTCATAGCCGAGCATCGAAAAAATCGTCTGCGGATTGTACGCAAAGACGACCGCATGCGCGGGTAGACTGAGCCTTGTAAACTCATCGAAGACGAGGCTCTCTGCCGCACCGCGTCTTCCAAACTCTCGGGCAGCGCTCGCTCCAAGGGCGATGGGCCCCAAGAGTGTGAGGATCGCGAACGCCATCCTTAACTTCGGCGCGAAACCGAGCTCGTCCGGAATCCCCGCGAGAAGGAGCGCGATGAACGCGCCGAGAAGAAGGGCCACGCCGAAGATCGCAGGCAGGAGGTAGCCAAGCGCGTCGGGGTTGTTCTTTGTGAAACCGAGCGCTCCGCGTCCCACCATCGTGAGCAGGGTCACGAACAATAGGAATGCGGAGATCGGTCGTGTTGGGCGCTCTCGGAGGAGGAGGAGCGCCCCCGCAATGGCGACTATGAACGCGACTGGACTGACGCTCTCGAAGACGGCCATGAGCACATCGACGAACCGTGAGTCCGTGGTCTCTTCGAGGCCCGGTCCGAGGCTTTTTTGGAAGGCCTTCGCGCTGATGACCCAAAAGAAATTCGCGAGGTTGGACGGATCTCCAAAATTCAGCGCGGGACGCGAAATGGCGCGAAGAGGGAGGTAGGCGAGGGGCAAAAGGCCCAGCAATCCGGCGCCGAGAACACGCGCTGTGGTGACGCGGCTGCGTCCAAGCGTCCGCAGCGCAAAGATTCCAATGGGAAGCGCGAGAAGGACCGCGAGATAAGGATGGGTCGAGCCGAGGAGGCCAAGCCCAAGCGCCGCCCCGAGGAGGCTCCGTTCATCGCCGCGACGGATGAACGCGAGGGTTCGCTCCACCACAAGCGCGACAAAAAGCCCCGCGAGCGCGTAAACTTCGGGCCGGATCGCTTGGATGAATGCTGCGGGCCCGACGGTGGCAAAAAGCGCGACCGCTAAGGAGAGCGTGAAGCGCGGTGGGCGCGCGTCGAGCCCGGCGTGCTCCGCCGCGTGCTCGGATGCTCGAAAGAGCACGATGGCGCTCAGGGCGTTGGCGATGCCCGAAAGGATGGCGACCCGGAAAGCGATCGAGCCCGCGGGAATCAGCGAGGCGAGAGCAAAGAGCAGACCCGGAAGCGGCTGTCCGGGGGGGTGGCTGATCCCAAGCGAGCGGGCTTGAGCCACGAACTCGCCCTCATCCAAGAACCCAGCGGCTTGGCCGGCAAAGAGGATCGAGAGCGCGAACGGGATAAAAAATGCGACGCCCGAAAAATAAAAGGGCGCGGGCGACCTCGCGTTCGTCATGGTTTGAGCTCGAGTCTTTCCCTTCTCGGACGTTCGGGCAAAATTCCCGCCAATTTCACATGACGCGGGAAAGATTCGCGGCGGTTCCATCGCGTTTTGGGGCCATTGAGCTGCGATTCTGGATCGTCGGCATGGAATTTGGCGGCAATTCGCCTCCGTACTGCCCATAATTGACACTGAATATGCTTCGCCTCTCCCCTGAGGCCCTCCGCGCGATCCTTCGTGAGCGTGGCGGGCGTTTCTATCCTGCGCTTCCAGGACGAAAGAATCATCTTCAAGCCGGGGTCCTCGTTCCCCTCGCGTTTGACGATGAGCTGCGCGTTTTCCTTACAAAACGCCCATCGACCATGCCTCGGCATGCCGGCGAGATCTGCTTTCCGGGTGGACGCCCCTCGAGCGACGATCCCGACATTGAGGCCACAGCGCTTCGAGAGGCGAACGAAGAGATCGGCGTCCGCTCCCCCTCCATTCTTGGACGGCTCGCCTCAACCCCCCTTTATACGTCGGACTATCGCCTGGAGCCTTTTGTCGCCGCGGTCGATCCGAACGAAATCGAACCCGATCCCCACGAAGTTGAGCGGCTTATCGAGGTCTCTATCACTCGCGTGCTCATGGGACCGTACATCGAGGCCATCCCTTTCCGGCTTTATGGCGGCGTTTATATGATGCCGATCTTCTCCGTCGAGGGCGGCGTGGTCTACGGTGGCACAGCGCAGCTGCTTTACGAGCTTCTGAGCTATGTCGCACTTGCCGTGGGTCGCGGGGTCCCGCCTTTTCGCGAGAGCGAAAAGCAATTCAGCGAGATCGTCGTAGCGCCGAACGGTTGAGCGCGACCGAGCGGTTTCCAAGCGATCTCGCCGAAAACTGCCATAATCCGCGCATGGCAAAGCGAATTTGGCTCATGAAGAGCGAGCCCGACGTCTATTCCATCGACGATCTCGAACGTGATGGATCGACCGTCTGGGAGGGAGTCCGCAACTATCAGGCGCGCAACTTCATGCGTGAAATGAAGCTCGGCGATCTCGTCCTCTTTTACCATTCCAACGCCAAGCCGCCGGGCATCGTCGGCCTCGGCGAGATCGTGCGCGAGCACTATCCCGATCCCTTTCAGTTTGACGAGGCGAGCGATTATTTCGATCCAAAGAGCCCGAAGGAAAACCCTCGCTGGTCCACCGTGGACGTTGGCTTCGTCGAAAAGTTCCCGCGGATGTTGAGTCTTGAAGAAATGAAGAACGATCCGGCGTTCGAGGGCATGTTGGTGATCCAAAAGGGGTCGCGCCTCAGCGTCCAGCCGGTCGAAGAGCGTCACTATCAAATTGTCCTCGAGCGCGTGAAGCCCTGACGGTCCGTTCAGCGCTCGGTCGACGAGGCTTGACGCCGAGAAGGCAGTGATCAGCGCAGCGTCAAAAGCTCCGCCTCCATTGTACGGCTGCGAAGGCGGCTGGACAAAACCACGCAAAATTTTCGCTAACGATCGCAATTCTTTGTCGCGACGGCCTGGTTTCGCTTGCTCTGTAAACGCGCGCTCGATACAAACGAGCGTTATCGTGCTGCGCAAAATCAGAGCGAGATGGGCAGTTATCCATCTCATCTTCCCCCTCGTTTTCGCGGCTTGTGCGGATGAGCCTGTACAAGAATCCGTTGCTCGAATTCAGGGGGGGCCACCGGTCATTCGCGACGTCGACGTCACGTTGCGTTATCCGGTCGAGCTTGTGGCTGCTGAGCAAGTCTCCGTAGCGCCCGTCGCCGTGAGCGGCTTTTTGACGAATGTCTTCGTCGACGTGGGTGATAAAGTCGAGGCCGGGCAAGTGCTCGCCACGCTCGATTGCCGCTAGTATGCCGCTCAAGGCGCGCAGGTCGCCAAGACGATCTCCCAGCGCCAAGCGCAGGTCGAAGAGACGAAGAGCCTTCTCGATCGGATGCTTTTGATGGAGCGCGACAACCTCATCGCGCCGGCCGAGGTCGATCGCGCCCGCGCCGCGTATCGCGTCGCCGAAGCACAGCTCGCCGAGGCGAGGGCGCGCCTCTCCGAGGTATCGCAGCGCCAAGGGTATTGCTCGCTTAAAGCGCCCTTCGATGGCTATGTCTCCGCGCGCTATCTGGATCCGGGCGCGATGGTTGGCCCGGGCGAAAAGCCCGTTGTCTCCTTGGTTCGCACGAACGACGTGACGGTTCTCGCCTCACTTATTGAAAAAGACGCGGTCAAGGTGAGCAAGGATATGCGCGTCAATATCGTGCTCCACGCGTTCCCCGAGCGAGGCTTCGAAGGCCGCATCGCGCGTATCGGCAGGGCGATCGAGCCGATCTCACGGACACTTCCGATCGAGATTGACATCCCGAACTCCGGCGATCTCCTCCTCCCCGGCATGACGGGGCGCGTCGAGATCGTGATCGATACGCATCGCGACGCCATTCTCTTGCCAGTCACGGCGCTCCTCCATCTCGAGCGGGCGTCGTACGCTTTCATTGTCGAGCCCGATGAAGAAGGCGTGATGCGTGCTCGACGCGTGGAAGTGAAGCTCGGTGAGGATCTCGGCGATTGGATTGAAATCGTCGAGGGCATCGCGGCAACCGATCAGGTCGTGCTCTTTGGTCGGGAGCTCGTGACCGATGGGAAGCGCGTCGAAATTCGGCCGCCCACGATGCTTCCCGAACTTCCGCGGGGTTTGGCCGATCCGAAGCCGGCGCTCGATGAGGGCGTGACGGCCGATGAAGGCGCCCCCGCCGCGCACGAGGTCGCCAATGAGCCGGCCGGTGTCGAGGCGAGCGGACAGGAGGCGCTCCCCGCCGCGCCGATCTCGGCGGATGCTGCCGATCGCGAAAAGCCAAACGGCAAGAAGAAGTCGACGAGTGCGGGAAGCACGGCGAGCAAGCCTGCCTCAGCGAAGCAAGGCGCGGCGTCGAAGTCGCGGAGCGCGGCGAGTGGCGAGGGCGGATGATCAAGGGCTCGCTCAAGAACCCGGTCGCCGTCTTGATGGCGTCGCTCGCCATTGTCCTTGCGGGCAGTGCGGCACTTCAGCGCCTCCCTGTCGATCTCTTCCCTGAACTCTCGGTCCCCGTCATCATCGTCGGGACAAGCTTTCCGGGCGCATCCCCCGAGGCGATCGAGCAGAACATCACCGTCCAGGTCGAAAGGGCGGTTGCGCAGGCGTGGAACGTCGAGGCCGTGACCTCTTCATCACGGCAGGGTCTTTCGATTGTGCAGGTCTGGTTCCGTTGGGGGAGCGATATCGACGCGGCCCTCCTCGACGTTCAGCAGCAGGTCCAAGCGATCGGAGACATCCTCCCCGAACACGCGCGCCCGCCGATGATCACGAAGTTCGACCTTTCGTCGCTTCCCGTCTCGTTCGTGACGGTGAAGGGCGGCGGGCTCGACGAGCGGGCGCTTTACGATCTAGCCGAAAATACGATCGTTCCTCAGCTCGCCTCGGTCGAGGGCGTCGCCGCGGCCACGATCTCGGGGGGAAGGATCCGGCAGATCAACGTCGATCTCGATCCGAACAAGCTTCGCGACACCGGGCTTTCGCTCCTTGATGTCGAAGGCGCCATCCGCCGCGCCAACGTCGTGGTGCCGTCGGGGAGCCTTCGTTCGGGCCTCTTCGATTATGGCGTTTTCTCGAACGCCCAGATGGAGGACCTTCAGGAGATCGGTGATGTCGTCATCGAAATGCGCGGCGACGATCCGAGTGAGCGGCGCGCCAACCAGATTCCCATCCGCGTGCGCGATGTCGCGGAGGTCGTTGATTCGCACCGTGAGCAGAACCAGATCGTTCGCGCCGACGGTGAGCGCGCGGTGTACCTGAAGGTCTATAAGCAGCCCGGCGCCAACACCATTCAGACGGTCAACGCGCTCAAAGCAAAGCTCAACGAGCTCCATAGCGTGCCCGAAGGTGTCGAGCTCGAGGCGACCTTCGATCAATCGACCTACATCCATAACGCCATCCAATCGCTCCAGAAAGAAGCTCTGCTCGGCACTTCGCTCGCGATGGCGGTGGTCCTGCTCTTCCTCGCGACCTTCTCAGGGACGCTCATCGTCGGGCTGTCGCTGCCGCTTTCGGTACTCGCAACGCTCGCTGTCCTCTACGTGACGGGCGAGACGCTGAATGTCTTTACGCTTGGTGGGCTCGCTCTCGCCGTGGGGCGCCTCGTCGACAATGCGATCATCGTCCTCGAGAGCATCCACCGGCATCAGGACGAAGGGAAGCCTCCGCTCCAAGCCGCCATCGATGGAAGCCGCGAGGTCGCCGCACCTGTCTTTGCCGCGACGCTCACGACGGTGATCGTCTTCGTTCCGGTGCTCTTCCTCACGGGGATCTCGAAATATCTCTTCACCCCGATGGGCCTCACCATCGGGATCTCGATGTTCGCATCGTATTTCATCTCGCTCACCGTGATTCCCGTCCTTGCGCGGCGGTTTGGGCGTGAAAAGACGGCCGAAAACCTGAAGAAGACGCCATTTCAGCTGGCCTCAGACAAGCTCTTCGGGCGGGTGAAGCTTCTGCTCGAGGCGCTGGATCGTCGCTATGCCGAGGCACTCGAGCGCGTGATGAACGCGAAGGCGAAGCTCTTCATCGGGGTCTTCCTCGCCTTCGTCGCCTCGCTCTTCCTCGCATCGCGGCTCGGCGCAGACTTCTTCCCGCCCATCGATGAGGGCGAGCTCACCATCTCTTTCAGGGCGCCGATCGGTACGCGCGTTGAAGAGACCGAGCTCATCGGCATCCGCATGGAGGAGATCGTCCGCGAGGTCATCCCGCCTGAACATCTGCGCTCGGTGCTCACCTCGATCGGCGCTCCGAAGCGGGGTCTACGCGCCATGCTCGCGGCCAATAGCGGACCGCATGGCGGTACGGTTCGTGTCGAGCTCGCCCCAACCTCGGAACGTCGCATCGGCGTCGATGAATACATCGCGCGGCTTCGCGAACGTGCCGAGGCGGAGTTTGCGGGCCTCACCATCATGTTCAGCCCGCGCGGGACGGTTCGCGAAATCATCAACTTCGGCTATAAGGCGCCGATCGTCGTGGAGGTCCGCGGCTACGATCTCGAGAAGGGTTCTGCCTACGCCCGGCGCATCGAACGCGCCATGTCCGAGATCCCTGGGCTCACGGACGTGAAGGCCCTCCGAGAAGACGACTATCCGAATGTCCACGTCGAGCTCGATCGGCAGCGTGCGGCTCGATTCGGTATCACCCAAGATGCCGTTGCTCGGGTGCTTCTTGGGAGCGTTTTTGGGAACACCTCAAGGCCGCCCTTCATCACGGATCCCAAGACAGGCGTGAACTACGAGATCATCACGCGGCTCGCGGAAGAATATCGTGCCGATCTCGATAGTGTCGGCGAGATCTCCCTCCTCCATCATGGCAAGCCGATCATGCTCCGCTCGATTGCGGACATCCGGCGGTCGGTCGGCCCCCTTGAGCTCCTCCATCGCAACCAAGAGCGCGTCGTCGAGGTGGTCGCCAATGTCGCCCAGGGGGCGGATGTGGCGGGCGTCTCGCGTGCGATTGAAGCGGCGATCGAAGAGATCGAGCGACCTCGCGGTTTCAGCGTCTCGCTCAAGGGTCAGGCCGAGGAGCAGGAAAAATCCAACCGCGCCCTCGTGCTCGCGCTCCTTGTCTCGCTCGTGATCGTCTACATGGTGATGGCGGCGCAATTCCGCTCGCTGATGCACCCGCTGATTATCATGGTGACGGTTCCCCTCGGTCTGATCGGTGTTTTCACGGCGCTCTACATCACGAACACTTCGTTTTCGTCGACGTCGATGATGGGCATCATCATGATGGTCGGGATTGTCGTCGCGAACGGCATCTTGCTCGTGAGCTATGCGAACGATGAGCGCGCCCGGGGGAAGCGTCCCGAGGAGGCCGCGCTCAATGCGGGCCGCGTGCGGCTTCGGCCGATCCTGATGACTTCGCTCGCGGTGATCTTCGGACTCATCCCGATGGCGATTGGGGGCCCGGGCAGCGAGACCTATGCGCCCCTTGCGCGCGCCGTGATGGGCGGGCTTTTGGTTTCGACGCTCCTCACGCTCTTCGTGGTTCCCGTCCTCTACGTTCTCGCTGAACGTCGCTTCCCAACCGACATCGAGGCGCGGAGCGCGGAGGACGCGGCGATCGACGCGGCCTGATCGGCAGAGGAATATGTGATGCGGACGCGAATATTCTCGATGTGGATCCTCCTCGGCATCTCATCGCTCGCCCTGGCGGCGGCGAAGGCCGACGAGACACCCCGTGAAGAGCCGGCTCCGAAGCGCGAGGGCGGTGATGCAGAAGAGCGCCCCCATGGCGCCGATGGTGCGCCGAGCGGCGACAAGTCCGAGGTCAAAGAGGACGGGCGTCAGGAGGCCGACGCGCCGCAGGGCGACGACCGAGAAACGAAAGCGCGCGGAGATGAGGCGCCGGTCGGTGGGGACTTGCGGCAAAATGCGGAGATCCGTCCCGCAGACGAGGATGCCGAAGAGCGAAGAGACGAAGACGCGGAGACGAAAGGGGATGCAACGGAGGCATCCGAGACGGGCGATGACGAACCGGAGGCGGACGCAGAGAAGGCGCCTTCGTCCGAAAGCGCTCCGACCGCCGGGGAGCCCAGCGCCGCTCCGGCTCGCTCGCTCGACGAGTTCGTCGAGGGCGAAATCCCAGAGGGCGCGCGTCCGATCTCGCTGAGCGAGGCGATTGAGCTCGCCCTCCGTCGGCATCCGCGGCTAGGGGCGGCCGAGTCCGAGGTCCGCGCTGCCGAAGCGCGCCTCAAGCAAAGCCGGGCTGTTTACTATCCGAAAGTCGATATTTGGCTCGAGGCTCTCCGCGCCTCGATGAATCCCAGTCAGGCCGTCTATCATAGCGTGCCTGGCCTCCCGCGACTCGGCGGCTCCGCGCCTGCGAACGTCGAACCTACTGGGAGCTACAATCAGTTTCTTGCCGCCGCCACGGTCCATCAGCTCCTTTACGATTTTGGTCGGACCCAAGGCGATGTCGGAGCCCAAAAGGCGCTGGTTGAGGCGGCGCGGATGAACCGCGAGCTCATCAGCCAGAGCGTCATCTTCGAGGTCACGCGCGCCTTTTACGAGGTCCTCCGAAAGCGCGCCGAGCTCCTCGTCGCTCAAGAAGGCGTACGCCGCTCGCTCCGAATCTACGAACTTGCCCGCTCAGGCGTTGACGCGGGGCTTCGACCGCCGAGCGAGAGCGCGCGCGCCGAGGCCGACGCCGCACGCGCCGAGCTCGAGGAGATTCAAGCCCGCGCCGAGCTCGATATCGCGCGCGTGCAGTTCGCGAATACATTGGGCGGCGCCCCCGACGCCCCGTACGAGCCGGTCGGCGGGCTCGAGTTTTCGCTCCCCGCGATCGACGATGAAGAAGCCATCCACGCCGCACTCACACATCGCCCGGAGCTCCGCGCCTTCGGTTTTCGTGAGACCGAGTTGAAGGAGCGCGTTCGAAGCGCTCGTGGCGCGCATTTTCCTCGGCTCGAAGCCATCTTTGGGATGAGCTCGCGCGGAATGTTCGGAAACTCCGGCGAGTCGCTCAACCACGCTGCCAATAACTGGAATGTCGGCGTGGTCATGCACGTGCCGGTCTTTCAAGGCATGCGCGTCTCGGCCAAGGTCGATGAGCTCGAGGCCGAGATCATCGCACTCGAAGCCAATCGCGAGGTGATACACCAAGCCGTTTTGCTTGAGGTCAAGCGGATCCTCGCACGCGTGCGCTCCACCGAAGAGGCTGTTCGCGCTGCACAAAAGGGACTCCGCGCCGCGCGTGTGGCACTCGATACAACCGAAGGCCGATACCGTTCAGGACTCGCGAATATCGTCGAGATGACCGACGCGCAGTCCGCCTATATTCGCGCGGTCTCGGACGCGCTTTCAGCTTCGTACGAGCAGATCCTCGCCTTCGCCCGCCTCCGACTCGCCATGGGGCAGCTCGGAGCGAATCGCGCCGCCGCGGAAGCGCCCATCGTTGAGTAAGCACATGGGACTCCGCGCCGCGATCAGGGCCTCGCTGAGGCGCTCTCGACCCTCGCGTTGATGGTGAAGAAAAAAGCGCGCCCCTTCTAAGAAAGGGCGCGCCTTCGTTTTGCCGCGGAGCGGCCGGCTCTGGCGACTAAAACGAGAGCGTCGTCGGGACGAGCGTCGTGCTTGCCATGCGCTTTTCGCTCGCGTCGATCACCTTGCGCGGATCCGCGCCATCCGCTCGGCTGATCCAGAGCTCCTCGGCCATGCGCGTATACGCGATCTGACTTCCATCTTCCGACAGCGCGAGCGCGCCTGAATCGAGCAGCTCTCTCGAGCCATCCTCGGCCGAATCGGTCTGGAACGCGACGGTGGTGTTGAGGGGATCTTGGCGAGGCGCGGTCATGATCACAACACCGCTCCGGGGATTTGCGGGATCGGTGATGAGATAGCCAATGCGGAAGGCGAGCGTTTCACCGTCACCGCTAATGGCGACGCTGCGATTGAGGATCATGGCATCGCCGCTCGAGGGGGCCGCCAAGGTCTCGACGGGGATGCGCGAGATGGCGCCCGTCTCAGTATCAAGGATGAAGAATGCGGGCTCGGTCGACGAGGGATCCGCTTCCTTATAGCTGTCCGCCGTAAAGACGACATAGCGGAGATCGTCCGAGACGTCGTGATAATGCGGCCGGAATGTAAGGTCGGTGAAGTTCGCGACGGTCGAGTCGTTTGCGATATCGGTCACCCGCTGGGCCGCCGCATCCTCTTCGACGTTCGCCAGGTAGAGATCGTTCTCATAGCCACCTCGGTTGGATAGGAAGAGCACGCGTGTGCCATCGGCCGAAATCATGGGGCGGCGATCGGCATGGCTGCCATCCGTCACGCGCGTCCGTACGCCGGTCGAACGATCCCAGACCTCGATGACGAGTGGCGTCTCGTCTGAGGGGAGGCCGCCGGCCATGTCGACTCGCTTCTCGAGTGCGGCGATGAAGCGACCGTCGCGGCTTAGGGTCGCGAGATCGCTGATGCGCACCTCTTCGGCTTGGAGATCGTCGGTGGGATATTCGGTCTCGCTGAGCGAATTGAGATCGACATGCCGGACGACCGCAAAGTTGGCCCCGACGAGGTAAGGCTCGTATTCGACATAAATGAGCGAGTTACCGTCCCCCGAAAGGCGCGGATGAGAGAGCATTCGGCTCTCGTCCCCGGCCGTGCTCACACGCTGCTCGTAAATGAGACCACTTGAGGGAAGATCCCAGACAAAGATCCCATCGAACCCGTGGTTCCAGCTGAGTCGGCCCGTATAGCCCGAGGTATCGGCGATGAAAGGCTTCCCGTCGTCCCGATCGTCCTCGCCGGGATCTCGGCCGTTTCGATCGTCGTCGCCCGCGGTGTAGTCACCGCAGCCGAAACTAAAAATAAGGCCAAGGGCCAGCGCGAGCCGAAGCCAGCGGTGATAAGCGCGCATCGTCACATTTCCATTCTCCACGATTTCGGGAGTTAAATAAGGTTTCGTCCCTAGGCTAGATGCATTCTTTTCGCTGTGCAAGCTCGTACGGCGCTGTCCTTCAGTTTGTATTTCTCCATCTGCGTCAGATCAAAAAAACATACAAAATAAGCATTCGTACTCAAGACAGTCTGTCTATTCATGACCTTCGCTCAAAGATTCAAGCAAGCCGGATGCGCTCGAATGAAGAGATGAAGTGGATGAATCCGAAAAAATCTAGATGAAATGACGAGGTAGGTCGCTCGTGAGAAGAAGCGCTGCCGAATCGAGGACGATTGATCTTTAAGAGAGGCCTTGACATCAAGCCAACTGATTGACGTTCATGGATGCCAAATAAAAGAACCCGAGGCGATGCGGATACACTCTTCGAAAATGCCTGTGTTCCGTTGTCGCGTGTTCGCGCCTAGGTTGCTGCATTCATGTCGCATTCCGCCCTGTGTGTAAACGGCCGAATGGTTT
>JAAZAH010000121.1 GCA_012514415.1 Sandaracinaceae bacterium | reverse complement strand
CGAAGCGGCGCTCGCGAAGGAGCTTCCGAAGGTGAACAAGCATCGGCTCGTCGCCCTCGGCCTTCATGAGAAGCTCATGCATATTGCGGAGGGCGAGCGACGACAGAGCGCGTCCCGTGAGCGAGCCCGGAAGGGGAGCAAGCAAATCGTCAGCGGCAGACGGAACGAACCTCAATCGATCTCCCTTTCAATGAGTGGAGGGAGGAGCTCGACCGCGCTCCCTTGGAAATAGCCGCCGCCGCTTGCTTCAGCGAGGCGCGCATAGGGACCCGGCTCGGGATCGATGATATAAAGCGGGATCCCGCGCGTCTCGGCGATGGCAGCGAGTTGGTTCGGCAGATTCGTCGCAAAGCTCGTCCCGACGACAAAAAGCGCGTCGGCGTCGAAAGCCTTTCGCCGCGCGCTCTCAAAATAGAAGAGTTCTTCGTTATAGCTCTCATCGAAAAAGAGCACATGGGGCCTTCCAAGCGCGCCGCAATGCTTGCAGCGGAGTCTCTCCAGCTCATCGGCCGTGGGAAGTCGGCCTTTTTCCCATTTCGGACCCAGATCGTCGGGGATGGGATGCACGTCGAACGAACAATCCTCCATGCAGCGGAAAGAGTGGAGGTCGCCGTGGATCCGGTAGACGCGCTTGGGATCGTGCCCTGCCCTAAGGTGGAGACCATCGACGTTTTGCGTGATCAGATGAAAGCGCTCGCCGATGGCGCGCTCGAGCCGGACGAGCGCCTCATGCGCGGCGTTTGGTTCGGCCGAGAGGCAGATGCCCCGGCGGTAAAGATACCAACCCCAGACCTCGGAAGGCATCTCGCGGAACGCCGCAAACGTCGCCAGCTCAGTCGGGCGATAGTTCCTCGAGCCGACGCGCCAATAGCCCTCGGGACCTCGGAACGTGGGGATCCCGCTCTCCGCCGAGATGCCCGCTCCGGTGAGAAAGAGGACAAGCTCCATAGGCTCAGCTTAGCGCATCCCGAGCGGCACACCGTAGAAGAGTTTTGTCGATTCCGGCGCTCAGGCGCTCTTTTTCGGGAGCTCGATCCTCGGCTTTTCCTCATGCATTCGATACAGAATGATGAGATGTCCTATGGTCCCCACAAGGTGGGCCCCTGTGCGCTCTGCGATTTTCGGTGCGAGCTCGGCCTTGGTCTCGGGGGAGGTCTCGAACACGCGAACTTTGATCAGTTCATGCGCCTTAAGTGCAGCGCGGATCGAAAGGACGGCGCCGTCGCTAAGCCCTTCTTTTCCGATGTGGACAAGAGGCGAGAGCGAGTGCGCGAGACCACGTAGGTAGCGTCGCTGCTTACCGCTCAGATCGTGCGAGGGACGTCGCGATGGAGATTTTTGGGGGCGCGCATCGTGAGGCGCTTTCGGAAGGAGCGGCATGATCGTACTTTCGCGAATGACGCCGCTCCTTAGCGCGCCTCAAGGCCTGTGAAAAGCCGAATGCCGCTCAGCGCGAAGCGAGGAGAGGCGCGTCCGGAGCGGGCGACGGGGAACCGTAGAGCCGCGTGACTTCATCCGCCATCTTCCCTTGGAGCGCGAGGCTCAGCATCTTCATATCGCCGAGGAAGGAATAGAAGAAATAATCGAAGGCGGCTGGCTTGTTGCGCTCGACGCCGAAATGCCCGATCCAGGAAAGCCCGTAGCCGATGATGGGCGCGGCGACGATGGGGATGGGGTTGAGGGTGACGAGTCCGTACGCGGCTGAGGCGAGGCCAAGCGTCGTCCCAGCATAGTGGAACGCGCGGCATCGAGGGTTTCGATGTTCGCCCACATAATAGGGCCAGAACTCTTCGAAGCTTTCGAACTCACGCTTGGTCATCCCTAAAGACTATCATTAAGAAACGGCGGATTCTCTAGGCGCCAAGGAGATTTTCTGGCCCGGCTGGCGGATTTTTTCGCCATCTCCGCCACCGAGAGACGCAGTTTGCGTCGGATCAACAGTCTCATCGAAAATTTTCAACGTTCCCTCCGAGAACTCTCTCCGAGATTTCGGCTCGCTCGCGCAGCGCTTCAGGTATGATGCGCGCATGTTCTGGCTTCGGCTCCTCATTCTGCTCACCTCTTCGCTGGTTTTTGCCGCGACACTCATCGCCTGCGGTGATGATGCAGTCGAGTCGTGCGACACCGATCCTTCGAATGCATCCGGGGACGACGATTCTCAGGGAGATGCAGACGTCGAGGGCGGAGAAGATGAAGATGAGGAAGATGAAGCGTTCTTCCGAGAGTGCGAGGAGGATGTCACGCCGGAGGACGATGACGGCGACGAGGACGAAGACGGCTGGCCCGACGAAGCGGCGGACGAAGAGGCCGAGGTGCTCCGCCTCATCAACATCGAGCGCCAAAAGGGCGCGACCTGCCGCGGGACGCCGATGGCCCCCGTCGGCCCGGTCCAGATGGACGACCGCCTCGTCCGCGCCGCGCGCCTTCACTCTCAGGATATGAAGACCCGCGACTATTTCTCGCATCAGAGCCCCGAGGGCGAAGGGCCCCGTGAGCGGATGGACGCGCAGGGCTTTCGCGGCAACGGCTGGGCCGAGAACATCGCGATGGGGCAGCGCGACGCGGCGGCGGCCGTGCATGCGTGGATGACGAGCAACGCGGGGCATTGCGAGAACATCATGAACGGCTCGTGGAACGTCGTGGGCGTCGGCTACGCGGCGCCTTATTGGACGCTGAAGCTCGCGAGCGCGAAATAGGGACCGCTGATCTTTCGAGCGGGGCCGTGCTAAAGAGGCGTCATGATCGAAATCGGAACCGCCGGGACCGCCTCCGCTCGAAAGCTTCTCCTTCTTGGCTCGGGTGAGCTCGGGAAAGAGGTCGCGATCTACGCTCAGCGCCTCGGGATCGAGGTGATCGCCTGCGATCGTTACGCGAACGCGCCCGCGATGCAGGTCGCGCATCGCTCGCATGTCTTTTCGATGCTGGACGGGGCCCGGCTTCGGGAGATTGTCGAAAGCGAAGCGCCCGATCTGATTGTGCCCGAGATCGAGGCGATCGCCACCGAGACACTCGTCGAGCTCGAGTCCGAGGGCTATCGCGTGATTCCCACCGCTCGGGCGGCGCGGCTCACGATGGATCGCGAGGGGATCCGACGACTCGCCGCGGAAGAGCTCGGCCTCCCGACCTCACCCTATCGCTTCGCGGATCGCGCCGAAGAGGCCCTCGAAGCCGCGCGCGCTGTGGGCTTTCCGTGCGTGATGAAGCCCGTAATGAGCTCGTCGGGCAAGGGGCAGTGCACCATCCATTCTGAAGAGGAGGTCGCGGAGGCGTATCGGGCGGCGATCGAGGGCACGCGCGCCAAAGCCGATCGAGTGATCGTCGAGGGCTTTATCGATTTCGATTATGAGATCACCCTCCTCACGGTTCGGCATCGTGATGGGACGAGCTTTTGCCCTCCCATCGGTCATCGGCAGGTTCGAGGCGATTATCGCGAATCCTGGCAGCCTCAGCCGATGAGCGATGCGGCGCGTGAGGCGGCCGAGCAGATCGCGCTCAGAATCACCGACTCCCTTGGCGGAAGGGGAATCTTCGGCGTCGAGCTCTTTGTCCAAGGTGAAGAGGTCATCTTCAGTGAGGTCTCGCCCCGCCCGCACGATACCGGCATGGTCACGCTGATCTCCCAAGATCTGAGCGAGTTCGAGCTCCATGCGCGCGCCATCCTCGATCTCCCCATCCCGCGCGAGATCGTGCAGCGCGGCCCTTCGGCAAGCCATGTGATCCTCGCTCAGGGAAAGAGCCGAGCGCCGCGCTTCCGAATCGATCCCGAAGCGCTCCGTGCTCCGGCCACCGATCTGCGCCTTTTTGGAAAGCCTGAAGTCGATGGTGAGCGGAGGCTCGGAGTGGCTCTAGCTCGTGGGGCGTCCCTCGACGAGGCACGACAAAAAGCCGCGGCGATCGCGCTCTCGGTCGAGCCGACGCTCGAATGAGCGAAGAAGTGATTCGCGTGGCGTTCGAGATCCGTTAAGCTCGCGCCCATGCGTCTGCATCTTCTTCTCGCGCTTTTCGCGGCTGGGCTGCTCGCGCTCGGAGCTCCGACCTCTGCCGAGGCGCAGCGGGCCCGTTCGTCTCAAACGGTCAAGAAGCCTCACGATGGCGTTCGCCTCGCGCCCTATGTCGGGGTTCTCGCTGGCGGGAGGCGCATCGTCTCCGGCCGCCGCGCTGGCTTCACCGGCGCGGGGGATCTCTTGGCCGGTTTTGGCGTCGGCGCGCGCCTCGAGAAGCCGCTTCACGATTATTTTGTGCTGGGTGGCCGCCTCGAACTTTCGAACGATCGCGTCGAGGCTCAGAGACTTCGCACGATCTTCTTGGATCTCGATCTCCTCCCCAAAGCCCGCTATCTCCTGAACGCGCGCGGTATCGATT
Source organism: Sandaracinaceae bacterium (assembly GCA_012514415.1). GTDB lineage: Bacteria > Myxococcota_A > Polyangia > Polyangiales > Houyiibacteriaceae > JAAYBZ01. Next base: position 2,468 of record JAAZAH010000121.1, on the reverse strand, counting down.
GGGAGTTCTATTTCACGATGCCGCTTGGCATGTCCTTTGGGTTCTACCCCGTGGGGATGGAGCGGCAGCTCGGCTCGGGGTTCAACACAGGTTTTCTCAGCGGCTTTCAGATCCTCCTCGAAAAAGCCGGCTTCTTCGTCGATCTCGGCCTCCGCTTCCGCAAATCGCGCTATCCAATCGACGATAACCTTTTGGGCGTTCGAATCCGCGAGACCGTCGGAATCCGGACGCGCCAATTCAACCTGAACCTCGGCGCTGTCATCTACTTCTGAGGCGGAGAGCAAAATTTCCTTGCACATCCCGCAAAGAGGTACTAGATATCCCATCCGCTCACGCGGCTGCGGGAGTAACTCAGTGGTAGAGTGCAACCTTGCCAAGGTTGACGTCGCGAGTTCGAATCTCGTCTCCCGCTCCAACGATTCAAAAAGAAGCCGGTCCTCAAAGGGCCGGCTTTTTCTTTTTCGGGCCGGGCAGACGAGGCCGAGCGCTCTAGAGCGCGGAGCTCCGAGGTTGTCGAACGCGCCTTCTTGGTAAGAGGATCCCTTGAGCGAGGGATCGTCCAATCAGCGTGGCGAATGCGCGCGCTTCTCACCCGATGGTCGGCCGCTCCGAACTTGGCGAGCACCGCCCTCCCCTCGGGCCAAACTTAAATTCGCATCGCGCAGCAGCCGGGAGCCTCGGCGTCGATCGCGAAAAAGAAGAGGGAAAAAGAGATCGGGTGGCCTAAGCGACATCAGCCCTTCTCATCTTGGGAGGCGCGCGATACGGTCGCTGAGGGATGCCCTCGGTCGCGTTGGGAGGGCGCTTCGGAAGATGCAAAGGGACGAAGAGACAGACTAGGATCGGAGCGGAGGAGGTGGCGCGATGTCGAGGGTGGAATGTGAGGTTGAATATCTTGAGCTCGATGGGGATCATGGGACTGTCTCAAGCGTGCGCGTTCATTGTGGACAGTGCGGCCACGCGACCGAGAGCTTCGGCCAAGGCGGCGCGAGCATCCGCCGCTGCCTCGCCCTTCTCCGCGAGGAATGCCCCGAGGAAGAGGAAAACTTCTACACCGCGGACGGCGACTGACCGCCTCGGAGTGGGACTTAGCGGAGGTGGTAGACGCCGGGGGAATGGTTCAACCCGACGAGCGCGTTGTTCAGCGTAGCGACCGTCGTCGGGACGGTGCGCGGGCCCACGTCGGCGTGCCGTTCGATGCCCGGATGATGGACGATAAGGAGCTGGGTGCAGCGCGCGAGGGGAGATTTTGCCGCAAGGCGATGGATTGGAAGGTGCTCGGCGCTTCCAGGCGAGGTCACCACCGTGATGTGCGACTCGCCCCAGCCTGCGGATGCCTTTTCGGCAGCGAGCCTTAAAAACAGCTTCTCACGATCCTCGGGAAAGATCGCTGTATAGGCGTAATAAGGATCTTTTTTTGGACTTCGTCGGCTCACAATCGGGTCGATTGTCACGCAGCGAAACCCCGTTTGAAGGGCGGTGTAGAGTGCGCCCGTTCCACCCTTCGATGCACCGTAAAGCACAATTCTCTTTTCGGGAATTCGGTACTTTGATGCGATCGAGCGAATCAGCCTTTGGACCTTCTCGTTATTCTGCGGATCGTAGGTTGTGGGAAGATAGAAGCTCCCAACCACCCCACCGAGATCGGCAATTCTCAGGATGAGCGTATCGTCATGAAGGTATTTTCCAATGCTTTTAAAGCTGATGGAAAAATGACGATCGAGAAATTGAGTGAAGCGATTCGACGCAACCGGCGAAAAGACCACGAGGAGCCTCCCCGGCCGTCGCTGCTCGGGAAAGCTTAGCTGGTAAACTAAATGGTCTTCAGTGTAGATATACTCCCCGCTTTCGATCTTATCCCAAACGCGATCGATATGGTGGCGATGTACGAAAAGGCTCCCACGTTCATGGGCTCGAAAGAGGTGGTAGCCACGATTCACTAGCTCGATCAAAAGCCTCTTATGAGGCCCGCTTGCTTGGGCGATATGGATCAGCGAAGTCCAATCGTGCGCGCCTTTTTCGTGAACGCACTCGACGACCATCGGAGGGCTTTCGAGGCGATCGAGGTGGCTGATGGAGCTTGCGAAGCTGCGCTCTGTATCGAGCTGAAACACAGTGAGGCCTAGCGATAAGAGCTGAGCGAGTTCGTCGGAATGCATCGGGATCGATCGCGCTTCGATGCGCGCGGAAGTGGCGCCCGCTCACGCGATAAGCGGATTCATAAGGGTGTGGGAGAGAAGCTTTATGAAGGCTGGCGGAGCCCCACGCCAAGCGACGCCCCTCTTTGGCTCGGGGATTGCACGTGAACACAGGCCGAAGCCGATCGATCGTGACGGCCGGGCAGGCACCTTCGAATGTGAGGCACACATCCCTACGCAGCACCACATCCAATCGCCCGTCCACCCCTTCGGCCGCAAAAAACTGCGCTGGCATCGCGAGAACGCCGCCGTAGATCGGATCTTGGAATT
>JAAZAH010000012.1 GCA_012514415.1 Sandaracinaceae bacterium | reverse complement strand
CTACCTCTTCTTTTTGCCTGCCATCCTCGGCACGCTCGCACTCGATGGCGTGCTTGGCCCGGTGCAGAACCTCCTCGATCGGGTCATCTCGGCGATTCCGCAGATCGTCATGGCGGGTCTCATCGTTGGCGTGGGCTATTTCGTTGCGCGCGTGATGCGGCGCCTTACCGAGGGGCTCTTGTCTTCGGTCGGCGTCGATCGCTTCAGTGAGCGGCTCGGCCTCCGAGGGGGTGCTCGCGAGGGGACGAGCCTATCGAGCATCCTCGGCGTGGTCGTTTTCGCCCTCATCTTCATTCCTGCGCTCATCGCCGGCCTCAACGCGCTTGGAATCGAAGCGATCGCTGCGCCCGCAACCGAGATGCTCTCGATGGTGCTCTCGGCCATCCCGGCGATCTTTGGTGCGGCGATCATCCTCGCGGTCGCGTATTTCGTGGGACGTTTCGCGGCGGGCATCGCCGAGGAGCTGCTCCAAGGAGCGGGCTTCGATCAGCTTCCTGAGCGCTTTGGTTTAGCGCGCACAAAGGAAGAACTCGAAGCGACGCCGGATGCTCGTGAGCCGACGCCGCCCTCACGCGTCGTCGGGTACATCGTCCTCGCAGCCATCTTGCTTTTGGGCGCGATGGAAGCGAGTTCGCTCCTCGGTTTCGAGGCGCTCGCGACGATGTTCTCTGAGACGCTTCAATTTGGCGCCCAGATCCTCATCGGCTCAGTCATCGTCGTGATTGGTCTCGGCTTCGCGAATATGGCAGCGAAGGCGATTCGCGCGAGCTCAGTTGCCAACAGTGATGTGCTCGCGACCATCGCGCGTGTGGCGATCGTGGCGCTCGCGGGTGCGATGGCGCTCCGTCGGATGGGGCTTGCGGATGAGATCGTCAACCTCGCCTTTGGACTGACTCTCGGCGCGCTTGCGCTCGCAGCGGCGCTTGCCTTTGGCCTTGGCGGGCGTGATGCGGCCGCGCGCGCGCTCAGCCGGCTTGATGGCGTCGAGGAGCCCATTCGTGGTCCGGGCGGAGGCGGTGGTGGCCCGACGGCGGAGCGTGGAGAGCGTGCGCCGGGCGCGGGGCGATATCGGGAAGACGAAGGGCCGCTCGCGAAACCTCGAGAGCCGCGTGAGGATGAGCGAGGGACGGCGCATTGAAGTGGGCGCGCCACTCAAACCCAGCGCGTGCGCGCTTCTTCGGTGGATCGTCTCTTTGACGCTCTCGAGCGCACTCCTTCCATGGGGCGTGCTCGAGAGGATCGCGTCTGCACAGTCCGTCGCGGACGAGTCTCCGGAAAGGGTGGAAGACGCGGACAGGCCGAGGAGCGACCCTCCACCGGAGGACGCTGCCGACCAAAATGAGGCGGATCGCCTCGAGCCGGAGCCGGAACACCTCGAAGAGGCCCGCTTTAGTGAATTGCACGCCGACGAACCCACCATCACCATCATCGACGAGCGCGATTACGGCTTCCCTCGGCCCGAGCGGCGTCTGCTCGGGCTCCTCTCGCAGCTCCAGTTAGGGCTTCCCTTCATGATGTCGGAGGATGCCGTCCGCCGCGATCCGGGAGCGAACCTCTCCGCGCGCTTCGCCCTGACATCGCGCTATATCGGAGGTGGGTTTCAGGGAGGATACCAATGGATCCCAGGGGATGATCGGAACGAACAGACGGGCGCGACTTTGGGTCGCGCGTTCTTCGGTCCATTCATGCATCTGCAGCTTCCGACGCGAAGCGTTCTTACTCCCTACGGGCAGCTCGGAGTGGATTTCAACTATTGGAATCGTTCCGAAAGGGAGCGCTATTGCGATCCCTTTCAGTGCTTTACGACGCGCGTCTATCGATTCACGCCGGGGCTTCATGGACGTTTGGGCGGGATGATCGCCTTTGGGCGAAAGGAGCGCGTCGACGTCGACCTCGGTCTCGAAGCCAATCTCTCGTTCCGCGGGAGCTATTTCTCATCGAATGAATGGTTCCTGATGCCCTACCTCGGCTTCCTCTTTTTGCATTGAGCAGAGCGCGTCGACGGTTGCGCTGAGATCGAATCGCGTGCGCGAACCGCCGTTTGCTTTCTCCGTCGCTTGCGCAGGCAATTGTGATATTCGCTCGGCGCGATGCACTTTCTGCGGCTCGGGATCTTCTATTTCACGCAGGGGCTCCCTTTTGGCCTCCAGGTGATGGCGCTCCCGGTGATTCTCGCCGATCGCGGCGTGAGCTATTCGGGAATCAGCCTGAGCCTTCTCCTCGCCCTTCCATTCAGTCTGAAGCTCTTTGTCGCGCCACTCGTCGACCGGTACTCGAGTGCGCGCCTCGGCCGTCGAAGAAGCTGGATCCTCCCGCTCAGCGCCTTCACTTCGTTCATCGCCTTGATGGGAGCCGCGACCGCCGGCTCGCCATCGCTCCTTCCCCTCGTCGGCACCATCTTTTTCCTCAACGTTTCGGCTGCTCTCTCGGATATCGCCGTCGATGCGCTCGCCGTTTCGACCCTGCGTTCCGAGGAGCTTGGCTACGGGAACGCGATCCAGGTCGGCGCCTACAAGGTCGGAATGCTCACGACGGGCGGGCTCCTATTGATGCTCCATTCCCACATCGGCGAGTTCGGCATCTTCATCGCCATCGCCGCCATGAACCTCATCGCCTTGGGTTTTGCTTGGCTCATGCCGCCCGATCACGCCGAGGGCGAGGCCGCGCGCTCGCTGCGGATTGGCGATCTTGGGAAGCTCCTCCTCGAGCTTTTGCGCTCGCCTTTTGCGCGCGCCGTCCTGGTGGTCGCGCTCACCTATAAACTCGGCGAGTCGATGATGGACACACTTTTTCGGCCGTTCTTACGGAACGCCGGTTATTCGATTGAAACGATCGGGCAGCTTGTGGGCGTCTACGGCTCGCTCGCCGGCATCGCTGGAACGCTTGTCGGCGGCTTTCTTTACTCACGCATGGGCATGGGGCGCGCGCTCGTTTTTGTCGCCGTTTTCCGCGCGCTGGCGCTCGTCTCCGAGCTTCTATTCGTCGTGTTTGACGGGAGCCATGAGCTCCTCGCAGCCGTCTCGATCGTCGAGCATTGGGCCTCGGGCATGATCACCACGGTGGTCTTTGCGATGATGATGCGCGCAAGCCTCGCCGTGATCGGCGGGACAAGTTTCACCCTTCTTGCGACGGCGGAGGTGATGGGGAAGGGGACGACGGGACTCTTATCGGGATGGATCGCCGACTCCATCGGGGTCCCTGCGACCATGGCGATCGGTGTCGCGCTCTCTTTCTTTTTTCTTCTCGGCGTTTGGTCGACGCGCGCCTCCATTGAGCGGATGGCTGCTTCAAAAACCGCCTAGACCAGGGTGCTTTGCGCGCGCCTCAATCCGCACTCATGGCTTGCACGCCGACGCGCGTTGAGGCTTCATGAAGGGAGGAGGCGATTCGATGATCTATCTCTTCGAGGTGCACATTCGGCCGGGGTATAGCGCCGAAAAATACGGAGCCGCTTGGATTGAGGCGAGCGAGATCATCCAGCGCGCTCCGGGCGCCCGCGGCACGCGCCTGCATCGGGCGATTGGCGATCCGAACCGCCTCCTTGCCATCGCGAGTTGGGAATCCAAAGAGGCGCGGGATGCGGCCGATCGCGCTCGCGATCCGCGGGTCGACGCCATCATCAAGGCCGAAGCGAACTATGTCGATATCCGCGTGATCGGTGAGTTCGAGGATCCGGATTGGATCGTCGAATCGCAGCATGGCGTGGGCGCCCCAAACACGCCGTAGCTTGCATCGAATGCGCTCAGGGCTCGAGCGCCATTTGTAGATCGCGAAGGAGATCGGCCGGATCTTCGAGGCCGATCGAAAGCCTGAGGTGTCCTTCCCGGATCCCCGCGCGCTCGCGCGTTTCGGCGGGCATCGTGGCGTGGGACATGGTGGCGGGATGGCCAAAGAGGCTCTCTGCCGAGCCAAGCCCTTCGGCGAGTGTAAACCGCCTTGAACGTTTGATCGTGCGATGAAGGGCCTCGAGTCCGCCTTGATGCTCGATCGTGATGATCGCTCCAAAATAGGCCATCTGCTTGCGAGCGAGCTGGTGATTTGGATGGTTCCTCAGGCCGGGATAGAGCACTTCGCTGAGGGCGGGATGATCGCGGAGACCCTCGGCGATGATCTTCGCGCTCTCGGCTTGGCGTCGAAATCGAAGTGGAAAGCTGACGAGGCTCCGCGTCGCCAAGAACGAATCGAAAGGCGAGAGCACAGCGCCGATCGAGCGCTGTAAGCGGAGAAGACGCTTTCCAAGCGCCTCGTCTCGAACGATGACTGCGCCTCCGAGGAGATCCCCATGTCCTCCGAGATATTTCGTGAGGCTGTGAATCACGAGATCGGCGCCGAGCTCGAGAGGTCGCTGGCCGAGCGGGGTGGCAAACGTATTGTCGACCGCGAAGAGCGCTCCAGCGTCTTTCGCGATTTTTGAAAGCGCCGCGAGATCGTAGACCGTCAGCCGAGGGTTGGTCGGCGACTCGGTGAGGATCAGATCGACGCCATCGGAAGCCGCATCGCGAACGGCGGCGAGATCGCCAAAATCGACCGAACGCACCTCGGCGCCAAGTGGGACTTCGAGTGTTCGGAGCAGCCGCTCCGTTCCGCCATAGAGCTCGTTTGGAACCACGGTGCGAAAGCGCGGAGGAAGCAGGCGAAATACCATCGCCATCGCCGCAACTCCGCTTGAAAAGGAATAGGCCGAGCTGCCCGATTCGAGAAAAGCGAGCGCACGCTCCAATCGCGCGCGGCTCGGGTTCCCAGTTCGCGTATAGGAATATTCCCAAGACTCGCCGACGCCGCCGTGCTTAAAATTGGTTGAAAGGACGATGGGCGGGGAGAGCGGATCGCCGGGCTCCACCTCGCCAAAGAGGATCTCGATGAGCCTCGATTCGAGCGCTCCGTCGTCTTTATCCGCGGCTTCCATCGAAAAGAAGAGCAGGCAGAGAGAAATTAGGCGCGTGCGTAAGCGCGATCTCCGCAAAAAGGGTTGTGTTCCCGCTCGAATCCGAACGTACTCGTTGGCCCGTGTCCAGGGATGAACTGCACATCATCGCCTTTGGGAAAGAGCTTTTCGCGAATGCTCCGGATGAGTGTATCGAAGTCTCCCTGAGGAAAATCCGTCCGGCCGATGGAGCCCTGGAAGATGACATCTCCGACGAAGGCGAGCCTCGCCCCCTCATGGTAAAACACCACGTGCCCCGGTGTATGTCCCGGCGCGTGGATGACCTCGAGCTCAACCTCGCCGAATCGAACGCGATCGCCGTCGTTTAGATAGCGGTCCGGCTCAAAGGGTTTGAGCGCCGGAAAGCCGAACATGGTGCCTTGCATCCCGAGCTGTTGGAGCCAAAAGCGATCCGCCTCATGCGGGCCCTCGATGGGGATGCCGAGCCGCTCTCGGACGACGGCGGCTTCGCCCGCATGATCGATATGACCGTGGCTGAGGAAGACCTTCTCGATTTCGACGCTCTTTTCGCGGGCAAGTTCGAGGAGGCGATCGATTTCGCCGCCGGGATCGACGAGCGCGCCCTTGCCGGTGGCGCGACAGCGAAGAAGGCTCGCGTTTTGCTGAAAGGGCGTGACCGGAGCGACGTAGACATCAAAGGCGGGCGTACTCATGGAACGAAGACTTTAAGGCATCGGCCCGAAAGATCCATCGAGCAATGCGCTCGGGACCCAAAGGCATGTCGGCTTGGCTTTCTCAGCGTGGAAGCTCAGCGAGCGCGCACGTGAAAACCTGCTCCCCCTCGAAGCGTAAAATGCTTAGCATGAAGGAATGAAGAACATCGAGAAGATCCTTGTCCCCGTCGATTTTTCGGAGGGCTCCACCGAGGCCGCTCGCTACGCACTGAGCCTCGCACGCCGCCTTGGTGCCGAGCTTCATTTCCTCCACATCTACGGGGTGCCGGTCATCAGCGCGCCCGATGGCGGATTCATGATGCCGCCCGAGATGGTCGCTCGGGTGGCCTCCGACGCACAAGATGGGCTCAAGCGCTTCGTCGAATCGCTTCCTCTCGAGGGGATCGAGTGGAAGCGGATCGTTGCGGATGGAGCCGCCCATCAAGAGATCGTGCGACGGGCCAAGGAGGGGGAGTTTGACCTCATCGTCATGGGCACCCATGGCCGCACCGGTCTCAAGCATTTCTTGATCGGCAGCACCGCCGAGCGCGTCGTTCGCCTTTCTCCGGTGCCCGTGCTCACTGTGCCAATGGGCGATGAAGGCTAATCGCTCTCACCATAGCTCACGCCGAGGATCTCGAATTCTTCCTCGCCTCGCGGAGTCTTTACGAGCGCCGCGTCGCCTTCCTCCCTGCCGAGTAGGGCGCGCGCGAGCGGTGCGATGAAGGCGATCTTTCTACTGTCAAGATCGGCCTCGTCGACGCCAACGATCTCAAAGATGTGCTCGTTTCCGTCTTCGTCCTCGACGCGCACCCTCGCGCCGAAGCGGATCTCTTGGGGCGGGGGTGAGGGGATATCGACGACCTCGGCGGTCGCAATGCGCTCCTCGATCGCCTGAAGGTTTGCGTCCAGATTGGGGAGCGCGCCGTGCCGCCCCTCGGCGAGCGCATTTCGGCGCGCTTCGAGGAGAGCCTCGCGTTCTGTGCGGAGCAGCTCGAGCCCGCGCGGCGTCACGTAATTGGGCACGCCCTCGGGCAGCATGGGCCGCTTAATGACGATGGGATCGACCTCGGGAAGGTCCTCTCGGGTAAACGCCTTACTCATCAGAAACGCTCAAAACTCGAAAGAGACAAAAGAAACTCTCGGTACGATCCTCAAGATGGGGCCGAATTCGGTTTTGGCGAGCATCCCCAATTGGGGAGCGAAGCGCAGACGTTCGCGACGCTGCCCCCAAAGGAGAGCGGGTACGGTCCGAAGCGCACTCACGGCCGATGGATCACGTTGGATTCATCTTCGTCGACCGCGCGTCGTAAGCTCGCGGACTTAAACGCGAGAGCGCCGCCACCTCTCGATGACGGCGCTCTGCGCTTGAGTGCGTTCAGCCGATTTTGGGGACGTTCGCGAGTGATGCGGCGAGAGCCTCCTCCGAAAGCGAGTCGTCGCTCAGTTTTCCAGCGAAGAACTGCTCGTAAGCGCCGAGCTCAAGAAGACCGTGCCCCGACAGGCCAAAGACGATCACCTTCTCTTCGCCGGTCTCCTTCGCGGCGAGGGCTTCGCGGCGGGCTTGGGCTATGGCGTGACTCGACTCGGGTGCGGGGACGGCGCCCTGAGTGCGCGCGAACTCGATTGCGGCCTCAAAGCATTCGAGCTGCGGGAGCGCGATCGCATCGATGAGCCCTTCATGTTTCACGTGCGATACGAGCGGAGCCATGCCGTGATAGCGGAGCCCACCGGCGTGGATCGGCGAAGGCACGAAGTCATGGCCCAGAGTGTACATCTTCATCAGCGGTGTCATGCCCGCCGTATCGCCGAAATCGTAACGGTACTCGCCGCGCGTGAGGGTCGGGCATGAGGAGGGCTCGACGGCCGTGATGCGCGTCTTTGTGCCCTTCGTGAGGTTCTCGCGGAGGAAGGGGAAGGCGAGGCCGGCGAAGTTCGAGCCACCACCCGCGCATCCAATCACGACGTCGGGCGCTCCCTCGCCCGCCTTGGCGAGCTGTCGGAGTGTCTCTTCGCCGATGACGGTCTGATGGAGCAGGACATGGTTTAGGACCGAGCCGAGCGCGTATTTTGCCTCGGGATCCTGGGCTGCGACTTCGACGGCCTCGGAGATGGCGATGCCGAGCGAGCCCGGGTGATCCTCGGGGAAAGCCCTGCCTGATTCGGTCATGCGCGAGGGCGAGCGGTGCACTTTTCCGCCGAAGACTTCGATAAGCGTGCGGCGCTGCGGCTTCCCATCGAAGCTCACGCCGACCTGCCAGACCTCGCATTCGGCGCCAAAGAGCGAGCAGGCGTAGGCGAGCGCAGTCCCCCACTGCCCCGCGCCGGTCTCGGTCGTGAGACGCCGAATGCCTGCTTTCACGTTATAGTAGACCTGCGGGACCGAGGTGTTCACCTTATGCGAGCCCGCCGGCGACACGCCTTCGTATTTATAGTAGATGCGCGCGGGTGTCTCGAGGGCCTTTTCCCAGCGGCGCGCGCGATAGAGCGGCGAGGGCCGATATTGCGCATAGACCTCGCGGACGGGCTCGGGAATCTCGATGTAGCGCTCAGTCGACACCTCCTGTTCGATGAGCTCCATCGGGAAGAGCGGCGCGAGATCCTCGGGCCCGACGTGTTCGTGCGTGCCGGGGTGAAGCGGGGGCGGCGGTGGGGTCGGTAGATCCGCGACGATATTGTACCAATGGGTAATCTGCTCGTCGGGGCCGAGGGTGAACATCGTCTGCTCGTCGCTCATCGAAGACTCCTTATGCTGGGGTTGAGCGCGTTTCGCATCCTTCGGATGTCGCCCGAGCGGGGGATCCTCGGGCGATTCGTCTGAAAGCGCTCGGATTATCGACCAATCGAAAGATTCGCTTTCGGAGAGCTTACCGCGGCTAGGCGCGGGTTCTCCGGCTGGCCTTTATAACACCGTCCAAGCCAATCGTTCGCACCGAAATTTCGAGTCGGTCGCGAGACACGCCGTCACCATCAGGGTCTGAAGAGATGAAGTTTGGCGCTGCTGCGATCCGCTTCGTTCGCAAGAAACACTCCGGAGCCGTCCTCGAGGATCGCCACGATCCCAGAAATGGTCGTGTTGAAGTGCGCGCAGGCGGCGCCCGCGCACTCGCCCGACTCAAGAAAGAGTCGGTCGTTTACCCACGCCTCGCCATCCCATTCGGCGATTCGATGTGCGACGACGACGGTCCACGGCACATCGAGAAGCGAGCATGTTCCGTATACATCACAAGCGTAGTTGATGGGCTCACCCGATCCTCCCTTGCCAGAGGCGGTCCGATAGAGGATCGCGGGGCGATCGCCGGTGTGAAGGAAGATGCAGTGGTCGGTTGCAGGCAGGGCGATCGCAAGGGGTCTGAAGACCGCGCCGTCGAAATGGAGCGCTCGCGGACCGCAATCGAGCCACACATCGTCGCTTGGCCAAAGATCGGAGACGGCTCCGAGTCCTCCCACGTCCACATAAGGAAACTCCGTGGTAGCGTGAATGAGGCCGGAGCTGAGCGCGATCCATTCCTCGCCATTAAAGAGATAATCCGAGGTGGCGAGCTCGCGCCGCTCGCGGGGACGCATGGGGATCGTGCCCTCATAAGCTGCCGCCGTCGCCCAAATCTCCTTATCGGAGACGATGCGGAACGACGTGACCTCATTTCTCGTCGCGGCCGACGGGAAGGGAGGAAGCGGCTCGAGGCGACGTTCAACGAGTCGATAAACTTCGCTGGGCCCGGTCCCGCCGAGAAAGTGGAGCGCGATCAGGGTGAGATCGCCGCGGGTGGCGATGGTAAAGCGCGCTGTGCCCTCGCGCCCGCCGACGATCTCGGAGAAATCTTCAATCTCTCCTGCGGCCGATACGCGATAGAGTTTTCCGTGCTTGGTGGGGACCCAGAGCTTTCGCCGACCCGCTGCCGCGAGCGTGGTTCCTTCGATCGCATCGCCGCTATCGAGGGTGAGGTCGATGGGTGTCCACTCTTTCCCGTCCCAATGATGGAGTGGAGCCGCGGCCCAGAGATCGTCGGTGGCCGTGCCTGCCCAATGCGTCATGAGGCTCGTGGTCGGCGGAAAATCCACCGCGATCAGATCGATGGTTTGCCCACACGCGGCAGAGGCAATGAGGCACCAAAGAACGATAAAGACACGTTTCATCGGGGTTCTCCGATCAACACCCCGCCGCCGCCCACGCCGATGAGCGGGCGATCACCGGCGAGCGCAATGGCGAAGGGTTCGTATCCATAGAGGCGATCGGGGAGGATCTCGAAGGAGCCCGAACTTACCCGGACAAGAAATGTGAAGTGACCGCGCTCGTCAACGCCGCGCATCAGGTAGAGCGCTTGATCTTCGCTTTCGGCGACGACGCCAGCGATGAGGAGGGCGCTGTCGTGGCGGACCGCCTCGGCGTCGCTTCGAAGCGTGGTGAAGATCTCGAGCGAAGGGGGGGCGCTCATCCACGGAAAGCCCCCGGGAGGCACCGTCGCAATCGTGGTGAAACGCTCGGATTCGCTCGCGCGAGTGAAATGCAGCCACGCATCGTCGGTGGAGGTGTGCTCGGCGCTGAAGAGGACAGATCCGAAGCGTCCGTAGGGGTGAAGAATTGTTCCGCCGGTGCCCTCAAAATAGACGAGGTGACCGGTTCCAGCGAGATCTTCACGGGGTGAGGGGGTGAACTGCTCGAGATGCGTTCCGCTCGGATCGAGCTCCCAAACCCGTCCGGCCGTGGGTCCGCCATGGCGCCGAGCGTATTCGGCTGCGATGGCGCTTCCGTCTTCGCCCGCGACGGCGCAGCCTGTCCCGAGGGCGAGGAGGTCGGGGCGCGTCTCTCCAGGCCCGCTAGGAATGTTGAGCGTCGTTTGACAGAGCGTCGGATCGCTCCGCCAATCTTCGCCATCGAAATACCAGAGCGCTGTCCCGCCCCCCCAAGCTTCGGTCTCGCTGAGGAAATACGCGGTCTGCGCGTAATGGAGGCATGAGGCACATGAATGCTCGTCGTGCACGCGGAGCGGCCAGCGCACCACCTTCTCGCCGTCCCAATGGCGCATCGAGCGCCCGACGATCCACACGCTCGATTCGTTGAGCACGTGAATCTGATATGCCGTCTCGCCGATGGAGGGCTCGACGAGAAAGGACCAATCGTAGTCGCCGTGGACGATCTCGACGCCGCTCGGTACGGGCACGCCGTTAACTTTGAAATGATCTCCTCCGACCTCCGTCATCTCCCCGCAAGCGGCAGCGAGGAGCATGAGCGATGCGATCATCCATAGGCGGATGCGGGTGCCTGCCAGTCGGTGGCGGAACATGCCCCTTCGTGAAGGTTCTGGCTTCATCTTTGCGAGATCCGCGGTTGGGTCGTGCCATCCAAGAGGAGATCCGGACGGGCCCGAGTGGTTTTGACGAAGGTCATGCCTCGCTCTTCCTTTTCGCTCAATGCACCGACGAGGCTATGGACGGCCGCCATAAAATCAAGTGGCTTTGTGATTTTTCTTTCAAGACGAAAATGAAGGATCTCATAGAAGCGGCTCTCGCACGCCGCCTCCGGAGCTCAGCGGTTCTCGAGTGACCGTGCCGCGTGAACGCGATTCGACGCGGCGCCCTGGACGGAGTACGGATTGTGGATGAGCGAAGAGAAGCTCTCCTCCTTTCAATCCCTCCTAGGGCTCTTGCGCTACGCGCGGGGACGCCGCGCGAAGGTCGCCGCCGCTGTTTCGTGTTCGGTCGCCAATAAAATCTTCGATATCGCGCCCGAGATCCTCATCGGAATGGCGATTGACATCGTCGTGCGCGGTGAAGGATCGGCCATGGCCTCTTTTGGTATCGTCGAGCCGCTCCACCAGGTCTATGCACTCGGTGCCGTCACCTTTGCGATCTGGGCATTCGAGTCAATCTTCGAGTACGCGTACAATCTTCTCTGGAGAGGGCTCGCTCAAGACCTCCAGCACGAGCTTCGGATGGATGCTTTCCGCCACCTTCAGGAGCTGGACGCCGCCTATTTCGAGGCGCGCTCGAGCGGTAGCCTCATCGCCATTCTCAACGACGATGTGAACCAGCTCGAGCGCTTCCTCAATATGGGCGCGAACGATCTCGTGCAGGTCTTCGTCACCGTCATCGGCGTGGGCGCGGTCTTCTTCTATATCTCGCCCGAAGTGGCCTGGATGGCCTTCACTCCGATCCCCGTCATCCTTTGGGGAGCGTTCTATTTTCAGCGCCGCGTCGCGCCCCACTATGATGTCGTCCGTGAGAAGGTCGCGGTGCTCTCCGCGCGCCTTTCGAACGCGATCACAGGCATTGCCACGATCCGAAGCTTCTCGGCCGAGGAGCTTGAGGCGGAGCGGCTCGATGAGGACAGCCGCGCGTATGTGGAGGCGAACCAAGGGGCAATTCGTCTGTCTTCGGCGTTCATCCCGATCATTCGCATGGCGATCCTTTTCGGCTTCCTCTGCACGCTCCTTCGCGGCGGCGCGCTTGTCCTTGATGGCACGCTCGAGGCGGGCGCCTATGCCGTCCTCGTCTTCCTCACGCAGCGCCTCCTATGGCCGCTCACTCGCCTTGCCGATACGGTCGATCTCTTCGAGCGTGCCATGGCGTCGACGCGTCGTTTGCTTGGGCTCCTCGGAACCGAGTCGACCATTCGGGATGAGGGGGAGTTCGAGTTTAAGGAGCCCGCCCGAGGAGAGATCGCGATCTGCGGGGTTGACTTCGCATATCCGGAGGGGCGGCCCATCCTACACGACATCGATCTCACGCTCGGCGCTGGAGAGACGCTCGCGCTGGTCGGTCCGACGGGCGGCGGAAAATCTTCGCTCGTCAAACTCCTCCTTCGATTCTACGAACCGAGTCGAGGGAGCATCGCGATCGATGGCGTCCCCATTGAATCCATCCGCCTCCGCTCCTTACGCGAGCAAATGGCATGGGTGAGCCAAGAGGTCTTTCTCTTCGACGGGACGGTCTACGAGAATATCGCTTATGGAAAGCCGAACGCGACGCGCGAAGAGGTGATCGAGGCCGCGAAGGCCGCGGAGGCTCATGATTTCATCGAGCAGCTTGAGAGCGGCTATGAGACGAAGATCGGTGAGCGCGGGGTGAAGCTCTCAGGTGGGCAGCGTCAACGCATTTCGATCGCGAGGGCGCTCCTCAAAGACGCCGCGATTCTACTCCTCGATGAAGCAACGAGTGCCATCGACAATGAGACCGAGGCTGCCATCCAGCGCTCGCTCCGGCGCATCTCGCGGGAACGCTCGGTGATCGTCGTGGCGCATCGCCTCTCGACGATCGTGCACGCCGATCAGATCGCGGTGCTTGAGCGCGGGCGGATCGTCGAGCGCGGCACGCATGAGGAGCTCATCAAGAGCGCGGGGCCCTACGCTTCGCTCTGGAGTGTGCAGACGGGCGCGATCGCCGCGGAATAAGAGCGTCGAGCTCGAGCATGATCGCGCGCCGGACGCCTTCATCGCCGCGCGGACGATCCCGGACTCCACAATCATCGCTTGATGACTCGGCGCCGGCCGCTCCGAACGAGTCAATCTGGCTTGACGAATGCGCGCTCAGGGGCCCCATCTAGTCAATCTGACTTGACCAATAACCGCGGATGCCCCTGAACTGGTCAATTCGGATTGACAAAGCTCGCTTGACTAAAATGGGCAGTCCTCGATCGAGGCGCCGCCCGCCATCAGTCGCAGCTCTCCATATAACCGAGGGCCATCAAGCGCTGGCAGTCGGCGTCGGAGATCTCGGCCGTTTGCTTTCGAGCCGCGCCCTCGGCGTATTTCGCCTCGAGCTCATCCATCGCTTGATCGAGGGCGCGTGCGCGCGCAGGGTCGGTCGCGGCGAGGTTCTTCTGCTCGCCCGGATCGCTTACCATCTCGAAGAGCTCCTCGGTCGGGAGGCCGCGCGGATTGCCCTCGTTGGCGCGAAGCCATTTATGGACCTTCCCCGATTCATCGAGCTTTCGGATGGAGCGGAGCACGTTGCCCTCGTGGTTTTCTTCGGCGAAAACGGTCTCGCTGCCATGATCCAAAAGTCCGCCCTGAAGCCCTTCAACGGCGGCAATACCGTTTTGTGCAAGAAGCGTGGGCATCAGATCGACGCTCTCGGTGAAATGCGTGACGACGCTGCCGCCGGCGGCTTGGTACGGGCGCTTCACGAAGAGCGGGACGCGGATCTGCTCATCATAGAGCGTCTGGCCGTGCCAATAGCCGCCGTGCTCCATGAACTCCTCGCCGTGATCGGAGGTGATGACAATCGTCATCTCGTCGTAGAGGCCGCGCTCTTTGAGCGCCTGGATGAGCTCACCGAAATGCCGATCCCAGTAGGTGACCTCGCCGTCGTAGAGCTTTCGAAGGCGCGGGGCCTCCTCGGGGGCAGGCGAAGGGTTCGCCGCGCGAGAATATCCCGGACCGCGGTACGGATGCTCAAAATAGGGATCGTGCGGATCCATATAGGCGAGGAAGAAGAAGGAGGGTCGGTCCTTCTCCTTCAACTCGTCGAGATGGGGGATGGCGATGGCGTTCACATCTTCGGCATCGACATAGGCCTCGCCCGGCCGCTCACCAAAAAGTCGCCCTGTGATGCGCTTGACGACTTGGAGCGCGAGCAGTCGCATCCCCGATTCATTGGCTCCGAGGGGGCTCCGCGGCTCGAGATACTCATAGTGATCAAAGCCCTGGTGGAAGTTGTACCGGGGTGAGACGTTGAAGTTCGTGACGATGCCCGAGGTGGAGTAGCCTGATTCGCGGAACGCTTCGGCGAGAGTGACAAGTTCGTCGGGAAGGGCCGCGTCTTGCGACATCACCTGATGGTTTACGGCGTAGCGACCGGTAAGCATCGAGGCGAAGCTCGGACGGGTCCAAGAGGCGTTGGCGAAGTGCTGATCGTAACGGATCGCATCCTTTGCGAACTCATCGAGGTTGGGCGTGTTGCCCTCGCTGTAACCATAGGCGGGGAGCGCATCGGCTCGGAGCGTATCGACGACAATGAAGAGGACGTTTTTGGCGGAAGCGGGAGCCGCGGGACGCGCGACCTCCTCCTCATCGCCCGATGCGCCGAGTGACACCAACGCACCGAAACCGACGAGGACAAGAAGGAGTCCTCCTGCGATCCCAATCCCGCCCATGGGGCGCGCAAATGACGCCGCTTTCTCGGAGCGCGAAAGCAACCGGAAGATGCCGTAGATCACAAAGGCGAGGATGCCCGTGACAAAGGCCGAGCCGCCAAGAAGCAGAAGCCCCTTTCCACTCTTGACGAGGGGAAAGCTCTTATGAAAGACGTCGCGCCACGTGGTGAATGCCGTGAGGAAGAACGCCCCCGCAAAAAAGAGACTCCCCGTATAGCGGGCGAACGCCTCGCCGGGCGCCACACGCGCGCGGCGGACGAGCCGGCCAAAAAGACCGAGCGCAAACCCCGCGCCGAACCCGACGAGGGCGAAGATGACGCTATAGACCAGTCCGCCGTAGGCGAGCACACCGTAATCCGGCGCGGTTGCTGAGCCGAAAGCGACGTACGCGCCCTCGGACGCGCCGATCAGGAGCCCCGCAAGGGCGCCACCCGAGAGCCCGATCATCGCGGCCTCGACCGTCTTCGGGAGCTCGACATTCTGCGAGACGATCGCCTCGTTGATGCGATCTTCGCGGTCGGGATCGAGCACCTCGATGTCGGCCTTGTACGTCTCGTCGCGAAGGAGGAGCACGATGCCTCCGCAGGAGGAGATCACCATCTCGACGGCGAAACCAAGGATGGGGACGAGAAGGGCGAGCGTCATCGGCACGCCGTAAAAGGTCGTGTAAACGTAGAGCGCGGCCGCCTCGCGAAGTCCAACGCCGTTAATCGAAATCGGGATGAGCGTCGCGAAGATTTGGAGCGAGGAGACGAAGAAGACCTGCCCCATCGTGATCTCGATATGGAGCGCGCGAGCCGCCGCGACGTAAATCAGGTTATTGAAGATATGAACGAGCATCGAGAGGCCGAAGGCCGATGCCACGATCTTCCCCTTGCCCTGGTAAGCACAGACTCCATCGACGAGCGTCTGAATCTTCGTCGGGACATTGCCGAGGAAAAGGCTCGCGAGCTTTTGGAAGACGATGGGTTTGACGATGAGGAACATCGCCGCGCCGAGCAAGCCGAGGAAGGCGAGATCGATGAGCACGACGTTCCCGAAGCCGAGATGCTCGAGGCCGTAGAAGCTTCCAAGGATCACGGTGGCCGCGAATCCCATCTGGCCCGCGAGCAGCTCGATGGCGATCGTCGCGGTTGCGCGTGCATTCTTTCCGGTGCGCTGAGCGATATCGAAGATGCGATAGCCTTGGAAGCCCAGCCCGCCTGGCGTGAGCGCCCCGAAGAATCGGCCGACCATCAAGCTGCCGAAGAGGTAGCGATAGCGGGCGAGGATGCCTTGACCCTCGAGGAGCTTCTGCCAGCGGAGCGTCGCGCAGAAGATGGCGGCCATCTGAGCTGCAGCTGCGGCGGGCACCCAGCGCCAATCGATGGTGCCGAGTCGTTCGAGGAGCTCGGCCGCGTTTTCCTGTTTGGCGACGGCGCGATAGATGCCGATCCAAATGCCGACGGCGATCGCGATCTTGAGGAAGAGGACGAGGCGCTTCTTAAGGTTCGGATTCATAAAACGCGTGGGTTATCGGGGAGAGAACATTGGAGCGGTAACGAGATTCCAACGCTCTTGGCAATTCTCACTCGGAAGCGGGTAGCCGCGCCGATCCGTTCGGTCAACTTCCTTGCGTAAGAAGTCTGCACGAGGAGCAGGGTCGTCTCATGAGGTGAAATGTAGGGTTTTTCGCGCGGGCGTGGCGGTGCGACGAGGCGAACGTCGATCGCGATCCGCATCTGCCGCCTCGCCTGAGCGCTTGCTGCCGTTCGAGGCTCAAACGAAGGAGATGCGATAGCTCACGCTATGGGGCCCGTAGAGCCCGGGTCGAGTCTCGACGAAGACCTTTCGTGCGGTGAGCTCGACGCCTGCCGTGATGATCCCGTTCATCCCTTCACGAAAATATTCGAGCTCTGCGAGCGGGAGCCCAGCAAAATCGATCCGCGCATCCTTTTCACCCGTCTGAAAGCAGGCGACTTCACCGCCATCCATCACGCGCGCATAAAGCGTATCGACCCGTTCAAGCACCGTAAAAGGCGTGATGGTGCCGAGGGTCCGCGCCCCGCGGACGAGGGTGCCGATATAACTTCCCTGAACGCGATCGCCGACCGAGCGCCCAATCGCGACGATCTTCTCGCGAGGGAGACCGAGCACATCGAGCGCCTGGTAATGCGCGTACGCGAGATCGACGCTCAACCATTCGGTGGGAATGAGCGAGCGGATCGCGGCGTGGTATTCGTTCGGGAGCGCATCGAGATAAGTCTCGTAGAGTCCCTCCTCGCGCACCATCTGCAGACTCGAGCTAAAGACGGTCCCGCGCACCCGCTCCACCGGGGGAGCGAGCTCCGGCGGCCCTTTGAATGAGACGAGGGCCCTCTCCGTCTTTGAACGCGCAGGATGGCTCATGGCGATCTCCACCGCCTAGCATTGCCGATCGACCGGGCGAAGATCAAGGCCGCTGTGGCAAAGAGCGCCCGCCGATGTCGGGTGCTGTGTGCAAGATGTGCGTCGAAATCGCGATCCGACCCAGAGCGCCCCACGACCCAGCGCGCGGGCCGCGGCTCAATCAAGCGCCTCGGCGGAAATGTTCTTCGGCCTCGCGGACGTCCTCGACGCTGCCGATGAAGAGGGGCGTTCGCTGATGCAGCGCCGTCGGCTCGATGTCGAGGATGCGCCGCTTTCCATCCGAAGCTGCACCGCCCGCGGCCTCCGCGATAAAGGCGAGAGGCGACGCCTCATAAAGGAGCCTGAGTTTTCCGTGGGTGTTCCGCCTATCGCCGGGATAGGCGAAAATCCCCCCACGGAGAAGCACGCGGTGGAAATCGGCCACCATCGCTCCGATATAGCGCATCGAGTAGGGTCTCCGGCCACCCTCATCGCTCTTGATCCAATCCACCCACGAGCGCACTTCGGGAGCCCAGCGCGAGTAGTTCCCTTCGTTAATGGAATAGGTGTCGCCGCGCTCGGGAATGCGGATGTTTTCGTGGCTAAGGAGGAATTCGCCAATCGCTGGGTCGAGCGTGAAGCCGTGTACGCCATGGCCCGTCGAGTAGACGAGCATATTCGATGAGCCGTAGATCACATAGCCCGCCGCGACGATATCCCGTCCCGGCTGGAGGCAGTCTTCGAGTGTTCCCGGGCCGTCGCCGGGCGTTTTTCGGCGGTGGATCGAGAAGATCGTCCCGATCGAGGCATTGATGTCGATGTTACCGGAGCCGTCGAGGGGGTCGAATTGAAGGACGTACTTCCCCTTTGGATACTGCGGCGGGATCGGGATCGGCTCTTCGACCTCTTCGCTTCCCATCACGCAGACGTGCCCTCCGGCCTCGACGCAATGGACGAGCGTGCGGTTCGCAAAATCATCGAGCTTCTGCACGGCCTCGCCTTGGACATTCACCTCGCCCGTGAGTCCAAGGATATCTGCGAGGCCGGCTTTGCTCACGCGGCTCGAAATGATCTTGGCCGCAAGTGAGATCTGCTGGAGCAGCCCCGTGAAATCCCCCGTCGCGCCTTGAGTGCGCCGGAAACGATCGAGTGCGTGACGTTCGAGTGTGGTGCCCGGGAGCGACGCTTCGCTCGGACCGACGGAAGAGTATTGAGACATGGCTCCCGCAATAACAAAGCCCGTGAGGTGATGCCAGACGAAGCGTCAGCGCCGCCTAGGATGCCTGATTCTACGGGGTTTTCGCGTCCGCCTTCCTCGAGACGTGCCCAACCGTCGGTGCGCCCCCGTGCATCGAGCCCATGCGGCCGCGCGGGCCGACGGGCGAGCTTGCCGCTTTATCGGACGGAGAGTCGCCTCAACCGAGCGAGCGGATTCGAAGGATGAACTCGCCGACGTAGACGCGATCGCATGGGGCGAGCGCCGCGACGGAGCGGAGGCGCTTGCTATTGAGGAACGTGCCGTTCGTGCTCTCGAGATCGGCGATGAGGAAACGATCTCCGCTCCGCCAAATGCGCGCGTGGCGTTTTGAGATGCCCGCCTTTTCGAGGATGAGATCGGCCTCGCTCGCGCGTCCGATCAAGAGTTCATCGCCCTCGAAGCGCTGCGAACAGCTCTCGCCCACGCGATCAATGATCTCGATTTCGATCACGCGCCGCTCAGGATCGCGATGAGCGCGGCCTCTTCTTCGCCGATCGACCCCGAGCTCTCGGCGATTCTCCGCGCAAGCCCAACGGCGGCCTCTTGCTTCCCGGCATCTTTGAGCCATTCGGCAAGTTTTTCTGCGCGAACTTCGCCCCCCTCGGTCTCGATGGTTTCGAGCGCCTCACCGACGAGGGCGCGGATCACCATCGGCGAGAGCTTCGCATGGAATGCCCCTTCGAGCGTTTCGATGAGCGCCTTCTCTTCATCCGCATCGATCGTCCCATCGGCGTTCGCGATCAACGTGGCGATCTCGACGATCCACTCGGGGTTGCCCTCGAGCGCGTCGATGAACTCGCCCAGACTCTCCGAAAGATTACCGTCCTTCATAAACGAGAGCTTCGTCG
>JAAZAH010000120.1 GCA_012514415.1 Sandaracinaceae bacterium | reverse complement strand
GTCCACATGTGTCGGAATTTAACCGTGCCCCCTTGTCCCCTTCCAGTAAAGGGTGGTACGCGTCGGACGGAGGATCCGAGGAGATCATGAAAAGCTTCTGGCGAGAGCTGCCCGAGGAGATAGTTTCGGCCATCTCCAAGCAATTCGCTCTCGACGAAAACCGAATACGTGCTGCCAATGTAATGATCCAGCGTGTCACCGGCGCGGCGCTCGCGAGGGTTGCGGCGTGGCATCGCGGCCGAGAGCGCCTGGCTCGTGCCTTCGAGGCGTCTGGCGCCGATTCTTGGGGAGTCGAAATCGCCCGTGCATGGTTTGAGAATGCACCTGCGCGTGAGACGCTGCGCCGGCGCTCATCGGCTGTACTCGACGCGATCTTCGAAGCCGACAGGCTCGCGCTTACAGAGTTTTTTGCTGAAAAGACCGCCCTCCCGATCAAAGCAGTCTCCCATATCTTCAGCTACGGTTTTCCCTTCCTCATTGCATCGCTCCGCCTCGGTCACGAAGCGGGAGAATCTCAGCCCGATGCCATCACCTACCGTTTGCGGCGCGCGTGGGATGCGCTCGAGGCACCTCTTACGGAGCAAGAACGCGCCTTCCTTGAGCAAGCGCTACTCGTCCGTAGGCGGGGACTCGATTCAGGCGGCTATCCCGTTTTCGAAGGCGTCCCCGAAGAAGAGGCAGATGGCGGCGAGGATCGCTCGGACCTCGATGCAATCGCGGCTTCTCAGCCCGACTGTCCGAACGAAGGCGCAGACACACCCTAGGGTGCGCTTGAGCGCCCTCTCACGCGCTTCCATCGCCCGACGCAGGGGATGAACAGCGCGACTGCGGGGCGAGCTAAGGCACTTCGTTCGGACTCAAGCGCGTCGAGCGCCCGTCCCGCAACACACGCTCAAACATTGAAGCGGAAGTGCATGATGTCGCCATCCTGCACGACGTAATCCTTGCCTTCCACGCTCATTTTACCCGCAGCCTTACACGCCTGCTCTGATCCGAGCGCAACCATGTCGTCATATTTGATGACTTCGGCTCGAATGAAGCCGCGCTCAAAATCCGAGTGGATGACACCCGCTGCCTGAGGCGCGCGCGTATCCCGGCGGATCGTCCAAGCACGCACCTCCTGTTTTCCGCAGGTAAAGTATGTGATGAGATCCAGCATTTCGTAACCGGTTCGGATCACCTTATGGAGCCCGGGCTCTTCCAGCCCCAGTGACTCGAGGAAGTCCGCTCGTTCTTCCGGGGGCAGCTGCATGATCTCGCTCTCGATCGCGGCGCTGATGACCACGACAGGCGCGCCGCGACGATCGGCGATCTCACGAACTGCATTGACGAGCGGATCATTTTCATGGTCGGCGAGCTGCTCTTCCGAGACATTCGCGACGTAGAAAACCTTCTTCGCTGACAGCAGGAAGAGGTCACGCATCACCTTGGCTTCATCCTCGTCGTCGGTGGTGACGGTCGAAGCCGGTTCGCCCGCATCGAGGGCGGCCTCGAGACGTTCGAGAATCTGCACCGCCTTCTTCTCGAAAGCGTCGTTTCCGCGGGCCGCCTTACGCGCGCGCTCGAGCCTCTTTTGAACCGTCTCGAGATCCTTCAAGATCAGCTCAGTCTCGATGGTGGCGATATCCGCGGCAGGATCGACCCGGTTGTCGACGTGCAGGATATTGTCGTCCTCGAAGCAGCGGACGACGTGGGCGATGGCATCGGCTTCGCGGATATTCGAGAGGAAGGCATTTCCGCGCCCTTCGCCCTTGCTCGCCCCGCGAACGAGCCCCGCGATATCGACGAACTCAACGGTCGCCGGCACCTGCTTCAGCGGCGTATGGAGCTTCGTTAGCTTGTCAAACCGCGGATCCGGAACCTCGACGACCCCGACGTTTGGATCGATGGTGCAGAAGGCATAGTTGGCAGCCTCTGCCTGCTGTTTGGCGAGGAGCGCGTTGAAGAGAGTGCTCTTTCCCACGTTGGGAAGTCCGACGATTCCGACTTTCAGCGACACGATGAACGGCCTCCTAGCAGGATTTAAGCCGCGCGTCACCTCGCGGCGAGTCTGCTAAGACTCCAACTCGATGCCCGAAAGCCAGCGCCTCACCCTTCCGAGCGACGTAGAGCTCATCCGGCTGGCCATACCGCTGATTCTTGCGAATATGGCCGTCCCTATCTTGGGGCTCGCGGATACGGCCGTCATCGGGCACTTCGGGACGGTTGAGGAGCTCTCCGCCATCGCCCTCGGGACGATGATCTTCAACTTCGTCTTCTGGACATTCGGCTTTCTCCGAATGGGCACGACGGCGCTTGTGGCACAGGCGAGCGGCGCGCGGAACGCGATCGAAGTGCGCACAAGCCTCGCTCGAGGCTTGTCGATCGCGGTGAGTATCGGCGCGCTGCTTTTGTTGCTAAACGGCCCCATCCTGCGAATCGCTCTCTACGCCTTTCCCGCCGATTCGGATGTGCACGCGGCGGCGATGCGTTATTACCGCTACCGCATCCTCGGCGCCCCAGCGAGCCTCTCGCTTTTTGTCTTATTTGGCGGGCTGATCGGCCTAGGAAAGACACGCAAGGTCTTCACGTTGCAGCTCTTGATGAGCGGATTGAACCTCGCGCTCAATCTCATCCTCGGTGCCGCGCTCGCCATGGGCATCGAGGGAATCGCGCTCGGAACCACGCTCGCGGAATGGACCGCGCTCGGCTTGGGCTTGCGTATGGTCTACCGCTTTCTCGAAAGCGAGCGAAGCGTGGATGAGCCTTTCGTGGACCGGACCTCCCTCCGCGATGGAGGCGCACTCCTTCGGACGATGCGCGCGCACACCGACATCCTTATTCGAACCTTCTTCCTCCTCCTCGGATTCGGTTATTTCACCCGCATCGGTGCAGGGTTTGGCGCAGTGCCGCTCGCCGCGAACCATCTCCTTTTGCAGATCATCTCGCTGTCCGCGTTTTTCCTCGATGGATTCGCGAATCTTACGGAAGCCATCGTAGGCCGGGCCGTCGGAGCGCGCGATGTCTCGCATTTCATCGCGGCTTCGAAGCGGACCACGCGGCTTGCCTTTTTTACCGCCGTGGGTCTGGCGAGCTTAGCGCTCCTCGCAGGGCCCTATTTTCTGTTGGTTCTAAGCGAACATCGAGAAGTCACGGCGCTCGCGACGCGCTACCTCCCCTTCGTCGCGGTCTATCTCTTATTCGCGGTCTTTGCGTTTCAGCTCGATGGGATCTTCCTCGGGGCACTCTTTACCCGCTCACTTCGGAATGCGGCGATCGTCTCGTCCATCGCGTTCATTATGTTGAGCTGGCCGCTCATCGATTTCTACGAGAACGCGGGCCTTTGGACGGCGTTCGTCCTTTACGCGCTCCTTCGGATGGCGAGCTTATTGCTCGCGCTTCGGTGGGAACTTCCGCGCTTCCGCCGTGGGGCGGACCGAGGCTAACGCGCTTCGGATGAGCTCGGTGGTCGCGTCCAGGTTGTTGCATTCACCACTGCAGAGGCCTCTTCGAGCTTGGGC
>JAAZAH010000011.1 GCA_012514415.1 Sandaracinaceae bacterium | reverse complement strand
TGTTTGCGTTCAAAAAGCCACTCAAGCTCAGCCGCGATCACGTCACCGCACTCCTTCTTTGCGTCGGCTTCTGCAACTCGAGTTTTCTCGGCTTTCCGATGACGGAGGCGCTCCTCGGCGAAGATGCCGTCGCCTATGCCGTCGTCTACGATCAATTCGGCTTGTTCCTGCTCCTGTCCACCGTCGGTCTTTATATCCTCGCGCGGCACTCCGGAAGCGCCCTTGGATTTCGGCCGATCCTCGCACGCATGGTGCGTTTTCCTGCGATCTGGGCGCTTCTTCTCTGCCTCACCATCTTCCCCGAGGAGCCGCCCGTGCTCGCGCGAACCCTTATCGACTCCCTCGCGACCTCTCTCGTTCCGATCGTGATGGTCGCGATCGGGCTGAACCTGAAATTCCGGATGCCCCGTGAAGAGCTCGCGCCCTTTGCTTTTGGCCTCGTCGCGCGCCTTATTCTTCTGCCGCTCATCGCGTTCGGCGCGGGTCTCGCCTTCGGGATGCCGAGCTTGATGCTTCGCGTGAACATCCTCGAGTCGGCGATGCCGCCCATGGTGACCGCCGCGGCGCTCGCGGCTTCTGAAGGCATCGCACCTCGGCTCGGCTCGGCGCTTGTCGGTTATGGACTGCTTCTATCCATTGTGACCCTTCCGCTCATTACCCTGCTCTTTGAATGGGCCGCGCTTTAGCACCGAATGAATCAAATCGACGCGACATTCGTCGATGACTTGCGATCCTCAGGGCTCGATCGAAGCGAAAGGCGACATCTGGGGACGCGACGCTCTTTCTCACACTTCGGTCGCTACATCGGATGCCACACCGATTTTCACACCTGCTTTCAACTCGCTTCCTCCATCCATCCGGAATTTTCGCGCGAACCGCTCAAAGCCGGAATCGATCCGATCTTCCCGCCGATCCTCTCCAAACTGTCTCACCCCTCTGATAAGCTATCCCCGTGATTCGCCTCCTTCCACCGTATTCCTTCCTCCTCATCGCTCTTGCGCTCTCGGCGTGTGCGCGCTCCGAGGAGATCGACAGCAGCGCGCGCGAGGTTGCGTTCTTGAGCGAAGACGAGAACCTGATCATCGCGTTCAAGCGGACGGGCCAGGTCGAATTTCTCGCACCTATCGAAGAAGGCACCTGCTATCTCCTCGGCACGGGCTCGTACGATGCCGATCGACTGATCGACCACGATGGAACCATTTATGGTTACGAGATCGAAGGGGCTGAGCTCTACCTCGACGATCCCACCCACGACCTTCTCACAGGGGTCTATCGCCGGGTGAACCTCCGGTCGATTTGCCAAGCACGCCAGCCCGATCCGGGAGAAAACAGCGCCTCCGTTCAACCGCTGCCGCTCTCCGGCATCGAGGGAAGCGGCGCCACGAAAAAGCGCTCGGCCGAATTCGACGTCGACGAAGATACCATCGCGATCTCCGTCTATCTCTTTGGCCGAGAGGTCGGAACGCGCGCTCGTCCCACGGCGTTCCTTGCACCCGATGGGGGCAATCTCCTCGTTGAGCTTCCCGATATCTCGTTTTGCGATGCAGGATATTGCGCGTTGATGCTTCCCCGAAACGAGGCCATCCCCGTCGAACCGGGTCGATATCGCGTCGAAATCTCGGGGCCCGAGGAATACCTCGAAGAGATCGATGCGCGGCTTGCGACGCGGAAGGGCGCGGTCTTTGATCGCACGCGCATCCCTCTGCGCACCGTCGTCGCGTCAACGACCCTCACCGACGATGAAATTGATCAAACGATCGACGGCATCGTCGCGAGCTTCGAGGCTTCGCCCTACGCCATCGAATTGACGCCCACCGAGGTCGTCCGGGCCGACGCGAAGTACGCGGAGATCGTGGCCGATTTCCGAAGCGCTGCGATCGAAGAGCTCTTCGCCCTTGGGGATGCGAAGGCATTGAACCTCTTCCTCATCGATCGGGCGGTCGGCATCCCAGGTCTTCTCGGTCTTGCGGCGGGTATCCCCTCCTCGCAGGGGATCCGCGGTCCGTTCAACGGCGTGATCGTCGCGGTCCAGACGCATCGAACGGGCGCTGGTGTGCTCTCTACCGAGGTTCTTGCCGATTCCTCGGCGCATGAGCTTGGCCACGCACTCGGTCTTTTTCACACGACTGAAGAGGACGGCCTGCTCCACGACCCGATCGCCGACACGCCCGAATGCCTGCCCGAGCACGACATCAACGGTGATGGATCGCTTACGGCCAAGGAGTGCGAGGCCCTCGACGGCTTCAATATGCTCTTCTGGACGCCCGTGTACGAGGACGGGACCTTCGCCAAACAAGACGAAATTTCAATCGAGCAGGCGGATGTCCTTCGTCATGCGATCATCGGAGTCGAATGATGCGTTTCCTCGCCCTTTTCACCCTTGTTTTCGTCTCTTCGGCCTGCGCTGAGAGCGCACCGATCGCGCCCGAGGTCAGTGAGGAGCAGATTCTTGCGAGCCTTTCCGCGCGCCATTTCGATCCCGATCGGCCGAGCGAAGCGTTGAAAAGCGAAAATGCGCGCGCGCGACTAGAGGCGCTGGCGCGTTTGGAGCCCGACGCCCCCGTTCATCTCGCCGAGCGCGCCGCGGCAGCCCTTCGCCACCATGGCGCGAGCGAATCGAGTCGGCTCCTCCTCCTCGATCTTGCGGAAAAGGATGAGACGCCTCCCGGCCTTCGAGAGGCGGCCCTCTCAAGCCTAGGAAGCGCATTCGCCGACCGCGAAAAAGCGCGGCTCCTCGCGCTCAGCGAGCGGCTCAGCGAGCACCCGAGCCTTGGCGTTGCGCGCGAGGCGCGTCTGCTTGGCGTCCGGGTGCGGGTCCAAGGCTTCATCGCACCGCCCGGAGCGGATGAGAGCCGTGAACGAGACGAAGGCCGTGACGAGCCGCGCCTTCGATTCCGGGACTGAGAGGCGATCGCGAGGGTGGGGCGTGCTGTGGACCGCGGGCTTACGCTCCTTTTTGCGCGGCGCTTTTGCCGGGAAGCGAGCGCGATCCGCTCAGGGACCGGCCCGCGCGAAATTCGCGAGGGCGCCCTTCCAATTCATCGTCTCGCCTTTTAGGGTCACCCCATAGGGCGAGCTCGACGTCGCTCCTTTTGCCGATCTCCTCGCCGATATGCATTCCATCCCGAGTCTCGACACCATCTTCCTCGTCAGCGCCATCCTCGGCGGGGGCCTCTTTTTGATTCAGCTCTTTTTCCAGTTCTTTGGCGCGGATCTGGACGGTGCGAGCGAGGCTTTCTCGGGCGATGCTTCGGCCGATGTCGCGTTCAAGGTGCTCTCCTTTCAGGGGCTCAGCGCCTTTTTCATGATGTTCGGGCTCACCGGCCTGATGTTCTTGCGAGAGTTCGCTCTAAGCGCCTTCGTATCGCTTGTCGGGGCGAGCGCTGCGGGCGTCGGAACGGCCTTCATCATCCAAGCCATTTTTCGATTCTTCCTCGGGCTTCAATCGAGCGGAACCATCGACATCCATCGCGCTGTCGGCGCGACGGGAACGGTCTACCTTTCGATTGATAAACACAAGCCAGGCAAGGTCACGGTTGTCGTCGACAATCGCCAACTCATCCGCAATGCCATCGTCGAGGGACGCGAGTTTCTGGAGACGGGGACGCCTATCCGCGTCGTCCAAGTCCTGAGCGATGGCACCCTGGTCGTCGAAAAGTTCACACCGGAGCGCTGAGCGCGCAGTCGCCGTGCATCGCAACCGATCCATCGGAGAACACTATGGAAAGCGCTGGATTCATTACCCTCGTCGTCTTCGCGTTCATCGTCCTCATCACGGTCACGCTCCTCTTCTTTGCTTCGAGATATAAGCGCTGCGCCTCCGATGAGATCCTCGTCGTTTACGGAAAGGTGGGTGAGGGACAGAGCGCCCGCTGCATCCACGGCGGTGGCGCGTTGATTTGGCCGCTCATCCAAGGCTACGAATATCTCAGTCTTACGCCGCTCACGATCAACATCGATCTCCGCAACGCGCTCTCGCTCCAGAACATCCGCATCAATGTGCCGTGTACCTTCACGGTCGGGATCAGTACCGAGCCGCCGATCATGAATAACGCCGCGGAGCGACTTCTTGGCCTCCACTCGGGACAGATCGAAGAGATGGCGCGCGAACTCATCTTCGGTCAGCTCCGCCTCACTGTCGCCTCGCTCACCATCGAGCAGATCAACCAAGACCGCGAAAGCTTCCTCGAGTCGATCCGAAAGAACGTCGAGCCCGAGCTCAATAAGATCGGGCTCTATCTCATCAACGTGAACATCACGGACATCACCGACGGCTCCGACTATATCGAGAGCATCGGTAAGAAGGCGGCTTCGGAGGCGATCAACCGCGCGCGTATCGACGTCGCGGAGCAGGAGAAGATCGGTGCCATCGGCCATTCGGCGGCGCAGCGCGAGCAGCTGATCCAAGTCGCTCAAAACGAGGCTGCGGCGGTCAAGGGTCAGAAAGAAGCCATGGCGGACCAGCGCATTTTCGTGCAGCAGCAGGAGACGCGCGCCGCCGTGGGTGAGGCGGAGGCTGTGCGCCATAAAGACGTGGCCGTCGCCGAAAACACCGCCGAAGCCGAGAAGGGAAAGAAAGCCGCCGAAGCCGACCAGCGCATCTTCGTCCAGGCGCGCGAGGCGGATGCGATCGCCGGCGAGAACGCGGCGAAGGGCGAGATCGCCAAGAGCAACGCGACGCTTGAGGTGACGCGGGCCGAAGCGAGGCGCCAAGCCGAGGTCGCCGCTCGCGAGGCCGAAGTGCAGATTCAGCTTGCCGAAGCGAAAGCCGAGCGCGAACGCCTTGTCGCTCGTGAGATCGTCCGCCAAGAGATCGACAAACAAAAGGCCGAAATTCTGGCTGCCGCCGACGCCGAGCAGGCGCGGATTCGGGCGCGCGGTGAAGCGGACGCGATCCTCTTCAAGTACGAAGCCGAGGCGGAGGGGATCAAGAAGGTCCTCGAAGCCAAGGCGGCGGGATATGAGGCGCTCGTTCGAAGCTGCGCGGGCGATGCGCGCGCCGCGGCTTCACTCCTTGTGATCGAGAAGCTCGAAGAGCTCGTCGGTCGTCAGGTCGAGGCGATCAAGAACCTCAAGATCGACAAGATCACGGTCTGGGATAGCGGAGCGAACGGCGAAGCAGGGAGCTCGACGGCGAATTTCGCATCGAGCCTCATCAAAACGCTTCCGCCGCTTCACGAGGTGGCCAAGATGGCGGGACTTGAGCTGCCCGAATACCTCGGTGCGATGTCGGCTCCGGCGGAGGGTCCGCCAAAAGGAGGCACGCCCCAAGGCGTGGGCTCGACACAGCCGCCTGCCTCTGCGGGAAGGAGTCCGGGCGCGAGCGAAAAATCGTCTCCCCGACCTTGACCGCGCCCGCGCTCCGATGCGTCGAGCGCACGCTCGCATACGACGTGATACAGCCCTTAAAGTCGAAAAGGGCTCCGACCGATCCCTGGATGGCGCCTTAGAGCAGCGTTCACCCAAGGGGTTCGGGCAGGGCCCCAATGTTCGGACCGAGGCTGAGCGGCCGACGCCGTTCGATTCGGCCCCGTCGCTCAGTTTCAGTTCGAAAGCTTCGACTTCGCTTCGTCGAGTGAGTTCGCAGCGCGGCGGAGCGATTCGGCTCCGAGATCGAGCGCGCGCTTCGACAGGGCGACGCCCTCAGCCAGCCACTTCCGGCTGAGCTCTTGGAGACGCTCCCCCGCCTCTTCTCCAGCACGCTCGATGTGCGCCTTCGCCTTGTTCAGTTCTTTCGTGATGTTTTCGTTCGCCATGATGACCTCCGCTTTTTCGATGACACGCTGTGTCAAACCTATTTGTAACACGCTGGCGGACGCATGCAAGTGGCAAAGTCACTTTGTGTTACAAATTTTCCTCTTGGAATCTTGGACTCGGCTCGATAAGACGTCGGACAACGATTTTTGCGGAGTTGGGAATGAAAATCGAAGAATTCGACCTCGTCATTGCTGGAACGGGGGCCGCGGGAATGAGCGCCGCGCTTCGGGCCGAGGCATTGGGCGCAAAAATCGCCCTCGTGGAAAAGAGCGCCTACGTCGGAGGCACAACTGCGATCAGCGGTGGCGTCGTTTGGGCGCCCAACAACCACCATCAGCGCGCCGCCGGCCACGAAGAAGATCGCGATCTTCTTCGCGCGTACATGAAGCGCGTCTCCCAAGATCGAGGGGATGAGTCGCTTTTCGATACGTATATCGACGAGTTGCCAAGGGCCATCCGCTTCCTCGAGGAACGCGCCGAGTTCGAGTTCACGCCCCTCCTCGATTATCCGGATTATCAACCGGAGCTCATCGGTGGCCGAGAGGGTGGGAGAAGTCTCGATAACCCGCTCTACGACACCAAGCGCCTCGGCGTGGATCGCCCGCTGCTTCGGCGCAATCTCGTCAACGGCGCCCTCCCGCTCACCATCGGAGAAGCGATGGCCTATCGCGTCTTCTCGAATCCTTTCGGTCTCCCTTATCAAGAGATCGTTCAGCGAGGAAAGGATGGCATCGTCCACGGCGGCGCGGCGCTCATCGGGCGGATGCTCGAGCGACTGCTCCGGGCTGGGATCCGGCCTCGGCTCGGTGCGGCGGCAAAGCGCCTCCATCTCGAAGATGGCGGCGTTGGAGGCGTCTATGTCGAGGAGGGAGGGGAGACGCTCCTACTCAAGGCGCGGCGTGGCGTGGTCCTCGCATCCGATGGGTTCGAGTGGGATCCCGAGCTTTGCGCGCAATTTCTTCCGATCGAGATGAAGCATCCCCTCAGCCCGCCGCACAATACGGGCGATGCGCTTCGGATGGCTCACAGCGTTGGCGCCGCGCTTCGAACGATGAACGAGGCCTGGTGGACCCCTGCCGTTCAGATCCCCGGTGAGACCGTCGACGACATCGCTCCGCTCCATCGGGGCGAGTTCAGCATCCGCTGCCTTCCGCACGCCATCATCGTGAACCGCCGCGGGCGCCGCTTCACGAACGAGGCGCGTAACTACAACGACATGACGAAGCCCTTCTTCGATCAGGACTCTTCGCGCCACGAGCCGCGGAACCTCCCCGCGTTTTTGATCGCCGACGGGCAATACCTCGAACGCTATATCTTCCTCGCCGCGAGTCGCGGTCGCCCCATCCCCGAGTTCATTCCCCACGCCGATAGCCTTGAGGCGCTTGCCGAAAAGACCGGGATCGATCCGACGGGTCTCGTCGACGAGGTCGCGCGCTGGAATGAGTTCTCCGCGCGGGGCGAGGATCCCGATTTTGGCCGTGGCTCGAGCGCCTTCGATCGTTTTTATGGCGATCCCGAAGCCCCGGTTCATCCCAATTTTGGGCCGATCTCGAGGCCGCCCTTCATGGCGCTTCCGATTCATCCGGGGGCCATGGGCACCAAAGGCGGGCCCCGGGTCGATCGACATGCCCGCGTGCTCTCGGTCGAGGGCGAGCCGATCAAAGGGCTCTACGCCGCGGGCAATGCGCAAGGCTCGATCTTCGGCGCCGGTTACCCCGGCGCGGGCGCGACGATTGGGCAGGCGATCCTCTTTGGAACGCTTGCTGCGGAACACGCCGCGGGTTGAAGCGCTTCAGCGCTTTCCGAGCTGTTCGAGCATCGACGCGGCGAGTGCCTCGATCTCATCGAAGCTGAGCTGTTTCTTCGCCGGATTCTCCCAAGGCTGCCATGCGTCCTCGGGGAGGCCGCTCAAAAAACGGCTCGGCGTGAGACGCGTCACCGTGCCGCGGAGCGATCGCCTGAGCGGCCTAGAAATATAGAGGCGCTCGCGGGCGCGCGTCACGGCGACATAGAAGAGGCGCCGCTCTTCTTCGATGTCGGTGGGCGCGGCCTCGGTGATCTTGGGATCGAGGGTGCGTGAATGCGGCATGATGCCCTCGACGCAGCCGATCAAAAACACATGATCGAACTCGAGTCCCTTCGCGCTATGGAGCGAGCTGAGCGTGATGCGATCGCCGTCGTCCTCGCGTTTTTCGTCCGCACGGAGGCTGAGGCGCTGAAGGAAGCTGCTGAGCTCGGAGAAGCCCATCGGCCCGTCGTTCTCTTCGCGTTTTTCGAGAAGGTTGAGGACGTGGATGCGATTTCGGCGGCGGTTCAGCGCGTCGCGGTCCTCACCGGGAACCGGTTCGGGAGAAAGGCCGACCGCGCCGAGGAGCCGCCTCGCAACGACCGAGACGCGCTGCTTTTGTGCGAGGCTCGCGCGCGCCTCGCGGATGGCGCCATAGAGAATCTGAGCGCCCCGTTTCCCCGATTCGGGGAAATCGTCGATCTCGTCAACGCGGCTCAAGCTCTCAAAGAGTGTGAGTCCCGTCTTCGCGCGATGAGCTTCAAGCTTGGCGAGGCTCACATCGCCGAGTCCGCGCGCCGGATAGTTGATGATGCGCCTTAGGCTGAGTTCGTCGCGCGGGAAGACCACGAGGCGGAGGTAGGCGAGGACATCCTTCACCTCTTTTCGATCAAAGAACTGCGTTCCCCCATAGACTCGGTACGGAAGGCCCTCGTGGCGCAGCTCCTCTTCGATGAGGCGCGCTTGAGTATTGCTCCGATAAAGGATCGCGATCTGGCCGAGCGAGAAGCCTTCTTTGAGGAGCTCGCGGATCTGAGCTGCGACCATTTGCGCCTCTTCCGCGGCGTCTTCGGCTTCTCCGACAAAGACGGGCTCGCCTCCAAAGCGCGTGGGACGAAGCACCTTGGAGTGCCGTTTCCCGCGGCTTTGTGCGATGGCCGCGTTGGCCACTTTCAGAATGTTTTCGCGGCTTCGGTAATTCTCTTCGAGCTTGATGATGGTGGCGCCCGGATAGTGACGCTCGAAGTCGAGGATATTGCCGACCTCCGCGCCTCTCCATCCGTAGATGCTCTGATCGTCATCGCCGACGACTGCAACGTTTCGCGCTTCATTGGTGAGCGCGAGGACGAGCTCGAGCTGGGAGCGGTTTGTATCCTGGAACTCATCGACCATGAGGTAGTCGAATCGGCGCCGCCATTTTTCGCGGATGTCTTCGCGCGCATGGAGAATGCGAACGGGGGCGACGACGAGATCGTCGAAATCGAAGGCGCGCATCCGGCGCAGCTCGTCTTCGTAGATCGGATAGACGGCGCGGGCGAATTGATCGTAATCGAGATCGCTCTCGGGCACCTCCTCGGGCGCCATGAACGCGTTTTTGTAGAGCGAGATGCGCGAGAGGATGGCGGGAATATCGATGGCGCGATCGGCGATGCCCTCGCGGCGGATGATCTCCTTGATGAGCCCCATCGCGTCGCCCTGATCCATGATGACGAAGCGATCTTCGTAGCCGAGCGCTTTGGCCTCCTCGCCCAAAAAACGGACGCCGAAGCTATGGAAGGTTGAAAGCTGAAGTGCCTTTGCGCGCTCGCGGCCAACGAGCGGGATCATCCGATCGGCCATCTCGGCGGCGGCTTTGTTTGTGAAGCTGACAGCGAGGATGCGTCCAGGGGCGACGCCTTTTTCGACGAGACGCTTGATGCGATGCGTGATCACGCCGGTCTTTCCGCTTCCCGCGCCTGCGAGCACGAGAAGGGGACCTTGATCGAATTCAACGGCAGCGCGCTGGGATGGGTTGAGCTTCACCACGGAAGCTGAGCTTTAGCGGATTCCGGGCGAAAATGTAGCCCTGACCTTGGCGGCCGCTGTACGGCGCGTGCGAAAAGCAGCGATGGGCTCACTGCCCGCGGGCAGCGGCGAGAAAAGCACGACTTTCCGCCAGCGTCTGGATATCATCGGGAGATGGCGCAGGATCAATACGACTATATCGTCGTCGGTTCGGGCTTCGGCGGGAGTGTTTCAGCGCTCCGGCTCAGCGAAAAGGGCTATCGCGTCCTCGTCATCGAAAAAGGGC
>JAAZAH010000119.1 GCA_012514415.1 Sandaracinaceae bacterium | reverse complement strand
GCGACTACGTCAAAGCTCACATCCGAGGGTACCGTCGCCCCTTCAAACCCAAGGCCGAACGTCTCCCGATTTTCCTTGGCGCCAATCAACCGAAAATGCTCGAACTCGCCGGAGAGGTCGCCGATGGGGTCCTCGGCCACGTCTTTTTAAGCGAGCGCTATCTGCGCGAGACCTTCCTTCCCCCGATTGAAAAGGGCCTCAAGAAAAGCGGGAGAGCGCGAACGGATTTCGAGATTGGCGCTGGGCTCATCTGCGCGATCGACGATCGCGATCCTGCACTTGCACGCCGACACGCGGCGGGCGTGCTCGCATTTTACGCAACCGTCCGCACCTATGCGCCGATCTTTGCGAGCGATGGTTTCGGAGAGAACGCAGCACGTGCCCGAGAGCGTTTCGTCGCGGGCGATCCCGAGGGCGCCATCGACGCGATCACCGAAGAGATGGTCGATACCTATTGCGCCGCGGGGACAAGCGATGATGCACTCCGTCGGGCGCGACGCTATGAGGGACTGATCGACACCCTCGGGATCAGTCCCCCGCGCCACCTTTGCCCGCCCGAGCTCTGGGCAGGCTATCGACAGCGGATGCTCGCGGTCTTCGGGGGCGCCTAAGCCAGGAGCTGCGACACCGCGAGCGAAGCGCGCGAATTCAGCGAGCGAGGGAAAAAACGGGCGCGATCCGATCCGCGGCTCTCGCCCGTTCACCCGTCCTCTCTACTTATTCTTCGTCGGCCTCGACGAAGATTTTGATCTTGGCAGCCAGCTGCGGTCCATAGCTTCGATGCGCGCCGTCACCGAACTGCATCTGGATCTCGTATTCGCCCGGCTCGAGCTCAAGGGTGGCCTCCGTCTGCGCCTTGCCGTAGTGGATGTGCTTCTCATCGGTCGGTACGGGAACGCCCACCTCGATGGGGTCGCTATTGATGATGAGATGATGATGCCCCGAGTTCTCTTTGATCTCTCCTGCGGGCTCGAGGGCGATGTTTTCAGCGCCCATCTCGATCTTCACAGCGACCTTGCCCTCTTCGTTCGGGATGCCGCGGACGGTCGCGCCGTCCTCGGGCGCACGGAAGAAGACGCGCGCGTCCGGAGCGACCTTCGGAAGCGGAACGAGCCCATCTTCGGGCGCGTGGTGTTCAGCGTGCTCCTCGGCAGGCGCCGCCTCGTCCTTTTTGGATTCTTTGGAGGTGCAGCCCGCCGCGAGCGCTACGATCGCCAGATTGGCGAAGATCGCGATCAGCGAGAGGGTGTTCAGCTTTCTCTTCATCATAGAATGAAGCATCGTGGATGCGGCGGCCTGCCGCAAGCGAACGCGGCGGAATAAATCGGCTCTCGATGCGCGCTTCGCGTGAACCAAACCTGCACTTTCCGAGGATCGAAGAGGGTGGAGGCGGCAACCCGCGCCGCGCTCCATCCACCCCTGCCGTCAGCGCTCGCCTGGGTGTTCGGGGCGCTCATTTCGATGCGAGGGGCAGAGAAGCTTCGGGATGAGCGTAAGAGCGCCTTGTCAGGGCGCTCGTCCCCTAGGATGATTGGAGACGCTATGTGCAGGCTATTTGGTTTCCGCTCGATTATCCCGAGCCAAGTCCATCGCTCCTTAGTCGATGCGGAGAATGCGCTCGGTCAAAAGAGCGCCGAACATCCCGACGGCTGGGGAGTCGCCTATTATCTCGAGGGGGTCCCTCATCTCACGCGGAGCCCGCGACAAGCGCTTGGCGATCAGCTCTTTCATCGGCTAAGCGGGTTGGTCGCCTCGGAAACGGTGATCGCACATGTGAGGAAGGCCACCCAGGGGGTGATCAGCGTCCTCAACTGTCACCCCTTCCAATATGGCCGCTATACCTTCGCGCATAACGGCGACGTCCCGAATTTCGGAGAAAAGCGCGAGCTCCTCGTCAACGAGATCACGCCGAGCCTAAGGCGCATGATCTTCGGAGAGACCGACAGCGAGGTCCTCTTTTACCTTTTTTTGAGCCGGCTCTCACAGTACGGTCCACTCCGCCAGCCGCTCGGTGCCGAGGCGATCGCCGAGGCGATCGAATACACCGATGCCCGTGTTCGCGCGCTCACGGAAGACGGCGATTCCGCCAAACTGACGATGCTCGTCACCGACGGCATCAACATGGTCGCCTGCCAAGGCGGACCGGAGCTTTATTTCTCGACGCATAAAACGCACTGCAGCGATCGCGAACATTGCCCCCACCTTCGCCCCGAGTGCGAGGCCCCGAGCGAGACCGGCTTCGTTAATCATTTCCTGGTCTCCAGCGAACCCCTATCGGGTGAAAATGTGTGGACCGCACTCGCGACCGGTGAAATCGTCGGAGTGGACGGTTCGATGCGCACCTTTCGACGCAGGATGGATGCCGCGATGCCCAAGCTTCCGGAGCGCGAGGAGAAGAAACTCGCCGTCCTCTAGGAGGGGAGCGCGCGAAAGACCTGCGATGAAGGGATGTCCTTCCAGAGCGCCGGGGCGTTCGGCAAGCTTCCGCACGTGACGCGAATCTGTCCAGGTCGCCTCAGCGAAGATCCGCCCGATACGTCACACTCTCGCCCGCAACGATCTGGACGCGAACCACGCGCGTGACAGCGAGCTCGGGGTTTTCGAGGATGAGCTCATGCTCGCCTGCGGGGAGCGAGAGACCCACGATCGGCGTTTCGCCTTTTCGGACCCCGTTGACGCGGACATGTGCCCAAGGCCGCACGCTAATATTGAGGGTGCCCATTGCGCGCGAGGTCGAGGTCGACACGCCGGGCGAGCGTGATGCGGAAGCTCTCGCTGCGCTCGAAGACGAGCTCTTGGCCGCATCCTTCGATGCTCTGGCCGATGACGACACGCGGCTTTTCGCGTGGTGCCGTGAGCGTGCGCTCGATGAAGACGCTCTCCTTTCGCGCATCGTACGGCTCTCTTCATCGCCGCTCAGCCCGGGCGCACCGGGCGCTCCGGCGGTCTCGCTTCCCCCTTCGGACGCGGGATGTGTACTCGAAACTCCCGCAATCGGCCCACTTCGCGCCTCCTCGACATGACGCACATCGATGGGCGGACCAAGCGGCGTCAGATAGCGCTCGATGAACGGATGAGGACCACTGCCGGCGCGACGCCCATCATCTCGGCCTCCTCCGCTGCCTGTTGCATATCCTTGGCCCATGAGCTCTCGCTCAAGCCCCGCCTCGCGCTCGAGCCCGCGATATAAAAAGATGAGCGCCAGCGTGAGCGTAAACCCGAGGCCGAAGAGCGACATCGCCCACCGCCCTCTTATCCCGAACGCGACAGCGTCCCTTCCCGCCCCCTCTTCGGGCGATGCGAGCGCGCCGCTTTGTTCTGAGCGCGGCTTGCCCTCACCCGCATGCGGCTCCACCTCCCCTGCTCGCCGAACGCCTCGAGTGAGCGGGAGCACGCGCGGCGTTCCCGTGATCTCTGTTTTCATTTCGGCCGTTTTCGCCGCAGGCGTTTCGCGGATCTCGGAAGGCGCGAGCAAAAGACTTTCGGTCCCCATCAACTCGCGCTTGACGCGCCGCCGAGGCGGGACCTTTTTCGCAACCTTCGCTACATCGGCCGCAAGAAGATCGCGCGGATGATCTTCGCCCGCGGCGAGCGCCGTCGCGACCATGCGCTCAAATCGCTTTCCAACGATCTCGGCGGTCGGGGCGCGGAGCAGCGGGTCCGGCTCGAGCATCGCACCCAGCGCAATCCGGAGCGCCTCGTCCTCAACGCGTCCGAGCGATTCTTCGATCTTCTTCGCCCGCCCCCCGATGGCGATCTCAAGGAGGCTCACTCCAAGACCGTAGATATCAGCACGACCATCGACGAGGGCACCATTTTCTTGTTCCGGCGACATATACCCAGGCGTTCCAGCGACGCTCCGCTGACCGCCTTGGAGAACCGCGATGCCAAAATCGGCGAGCTTCACCTCGCCACGTCGCGAGATCAGGATGTTCGAGGGCTTGACGTCGCGGTGGATGATCGCGCCGCCCTCTTCCGTCCCTTGGTGCGCGCGGGCAAGCGCGCGGCAGGTTTCGGCACCGATATAGGCGACGACCGCGGGGGGAAGACGCATCTTTCGTCGAACGAAGCTCATCAGATCGACTCCGTCAATCCACTCCATGGCGAGGTAGTAGCCGCCCTCGGCCACACCAAAATCGAAAACCGAGACGATATTGGTGTGGCTGAGCTGCATCGAGAGGCGGGCCTCCTCGATGAACGATTCGACGCGCCAATACTTATCGGCTTTTTCGGCGAGGATGCGTTTGATGCAGACCGTCTTCACGACACCCGCCGCGCCAT
This sequence comes from Sandaracinaceae bacterium, assembly GCA_012514415.1. Lineage (GTDB taxonomy): Bacteria > Myxococcota_A > Polyangia > Polyangiales > Houyiibacteriaceae > JAAYBZ01. The sequence goes on along the minus strand of JAAZAH010000119.1, from coordinate 11,841 downwards.
AGGCGAGCGCCCGGTAGACCTCTCCCATTCCGCCGTGCCCGAGCTTCTGGACGAGGAGATAACGCCCGAGCCGCGTATCTTCAATCATCTCCTCTTCAGCCATCTTTTGCTCGTATTCCTGTGGGTCGGAGCCGGGTGCGTCCCGACGTTCGCCCCTCCGGACACCGCTCTCGCGATCGTCTTAACGTCTAGTACGGAGGCCCATTCAAAAGGTGAAGAGGTCGCAAAGGCTCTAGAAAGACAGCTAAGAAGGTATAAAATTCAGACCGCCCCTCGGGGGCCGAAGCGGTCCGCATCGGACGAAGTCGAAGGGCTGATTCATATCGAAGAGCTCTTTTTTGACGTTCGCCTCGAAGAAGCCGCCTCGGCGCTCGTTCATTACCTCGAGAGCCTCCAAGACATCGCCATCCCGGTCGATCCCGATCTGCTCGGACGCGCCTTCATTTTAGGCGCGCGGATCGCGGAAGCTCGCGGCCGCGATGAGGCTTTCGAAGCCTATCTGAGGGCCGCTCGGCGCGTGAGCGGCGCCAAGCGTCTGGATAGGCGGAGACATCCCCCATCGCTCGTCGAACGCTATCTGCGGCTCGGCGAGGCTCATATGGTGCCGCTCGAGCTCGAGGGCCTCCCCGGAGAGGCCCAAATCCTGCTGAACGGCGCCCCCGCTTCGCTCGGCGATCAGGTTGAATCCGGAAGGCACCTTCTGGAAGTTCATGCGCCGGGAAAGCGGAGTGAGAGGCGTTGGGTCGATATCCAAAAGCTCCCGATCCAGATCGCGCTTTCATTCGATCCAAGCAGCCTGAGCGAAGAGGTGGCCGAAGGGGAGCCGATGCCCCAGGCGCCTAGCGAAACCCAGCGCCGCGTCGCCGAAGCGGCGGGCTACGAGGCGACGCTCCTCAGCGCGACGTACGAAGGAGAGAGCCTCGCGCTCGCCCTTCATCTTCCGATGCTCGACGCTCCGCTTCGCGTGAGCGGCAGCCGGGATGACTCGGGAGATTACCTCGCGCTCAGCTTGTTGGCGCCGCTCGAAGCGAACGAGCTTGAACGGCGCGGGAAAGTGAAATCACGGCGGAGGGCCCTTCTGATTTCGGGCGGAGCCGCCGTTGTGATCGGTGTGGCGCTCGGAATTGCCGCAGCGTCCGGAGCGTTCGAGAAAGAGCCCACATGGCATGCCCGTGGAAAGATCGCCTTCGAGCTCGGCTCCCGCTGATCGGGCTCATCGGAATCCTCGCCGGCATCTCGGGGTGCGTCGAGGCGGCATCCGTCGAGTTTTCGATTCGGGCCCTAGAAGCTGAAAATCCTCTTATCGGCGCTTCAAGTCTCGCGCTCGGGCTCGAGCGAGCGGGTGTTTTTCTCAGTGAGACCGAAGCGATTTATGCCCCCGATGCACCCTATTTTGAGCTTCCTCGGGTTCCACTCGGAGAGGACTATCGCTTTCGGGTAGGCATCTACGACGGTACGATCTTGCTCGCCCGCGCGCGTTCCTTCTCCTTTTCGGTCGATGAGCTTGGTATCGACGGAAGCCCGGACCTCTTCGTCGCCCCTCTTGGCGTTTTCGCCGAGCGGCAGCTCCGCTTTCCCGGCACGCCGCGCATCGCCATCCGATCGCCCATGGGCCTCATCGCTGTGCTCGACGATGGAAGCGTCGCCCACGTCCGAGTGAATGAGGACGAGCCGTTGGATGTGATCTTGCCGGCGGGCGCGGCGCTCGAGGCTTGGCCCATCGGTGAGCGACTCGTCATTCGCATCGGCGAAGATCGGCTCGCGCTCCTCGGACGAAGCGGCATCGTCGACATCCTCCAGGACCGGCGACTTCGGCATCATCTGAGTGCGCAATCAATCTTTGATGAGGACGGAGGTGAGCTTTACCTCATCGGAGGCTCACGCGGCTCGCGGCGGATCTCACGTCTGGTGATTGGCGATGAAGGTTTTCTCGACATCGCTTCGCTTTCCCCGTTGAGTTCGGCCCGACAAGGCTCACGCGCCTTTCTCCTTCGCGCGCTGGACGGTTCGAAACACGCCGTCGTCATCGGCGGGCTCGATGAGGAAGGCGCGTTCCGAGACGATTTGCTTCTCCTTGATTTTCGAGGCGGGCAACATCGCACCCTCACGCCTCCCGAGGGCTGCTCGTTCTACGGCGCCGCAGTCATCCCCGGCGCATACCTCCAGCTGCTCGTCATTGGCGGACGCGCAGGGGACGCTGTGCGCGCTGACGTTCAGCTTCTCGTGCTCAATCCCCGGGACGAGCCTCGCCTTGAGCTCGTCAGCCCGTCACCCGCATCGCTTCACATCGCGCGAGAGCGCGCAGATAGCCTTCATTGGTCAAGCGGACTTTACCTTATTTATGGAGGCAACGATGCGGAAGGGAACTACATCCGGCGCGCCGAGATCGTCGACCTTCGCCAAATCCCTGGGAGCACGGCGCCTACGGGTCTTCTTCCAAAGGAGCTCGAGCCCACCATCGCGCTCATCTTAGGTGACGGCTCGATCTTCATGAGCGACGGGGAGAGGAGCGCCGGATACACCCCACCCCGAGCCTACGATTGATGCGTTCGAGACGTGATGTCGCCGAGCGAAAGCCGATGAATGCGCCATGAGATTCTATTCTACTATCGCCCTGATTCTATGCGTCGCTTGCGAGGAGCCGATCCCGAAAGCGCCGGGCCTCCTTCCTCCAATCGATGGGAGCGCAGGTGCTCGCGCGGAGCTCTCGATGAGCGCAAGCGCCGCAGGTGCGCTCGGCGTCCTCGGGATCCTCGGCGTCGCACTCGATCTCGGTCAAACGCGTGTCCTGAGCGATCGCGAACCCTCGGAGGCTGTAAGCTTCGAAGTCCCAGCGCGCATCGAACTCTTGGGCGGCGGCGAGATCTTCGAGGCGGAGTCGATCCCGCCAGCGACGTATTTCGCTGCAGCGCTCGAGCCCCAAGCCGATAAGACGATCGCGCTTGAACTTGAGCTGAGCCTGCTCGGCTTGACGCATACCGTGCGGGTCGATGGGCTTCCGCCCCTTGAACTTCGATGCGAGGAGATCGCGGTCGACCTCCCCAACGCCTCCGCCTTGAGGGTCGATATTGAGCTCGAGCTCGACAATATCGTCGGGCTCCTCCTTGATCTCCTCCCCGGACTGCTCCCTTCGATCCCGCTTTCCATTCTGACGATCGATCCGGAAAGCGAACCGACGCTCCACGGTCAGCTCTCCTCGCTCTTTCAGGAAAAATGGACGGCGCGTTGTTCAGTCGGCGAGTGAACGGAGCTTCTCAAGGCGCTTCATCCTGCGTCCGGCGCCAAGCTGGAGGATGCGGAGGTCACGCCGGTATCGGGCGAGCTCTTCCTCCGGGATCTTGAGCGCCCCGTCCTCTGTGATCTCATCGAGGAGGAGTGTGCCCGCATGGCCGAGAAGCTCGAGCGATTCGAGCGTCTCGTGGAAGGGATCGAGGGCGAGGATCGAGCGAAAGGCGTCGGTGATGGCTTGGTTCGGACGAAGTCCGTGGACGCGCTGAAGGCCGAGCCGATAGCCGAGGATCGATGCGAGGATATGATGCTCTTCGACCACGCCAAAGTCGCGGACCCAATCGGCGTATCCATCTCCCGGAAGGCGCGCATCGTGAGGGACGCGCAGATCGCTCAAGCGAATGGCGGTGTGTGGAAGCTCGGGGGTAAACGGCGTCTCGGGAAGATCTTCGGCATCGACAAGCGCGCGTTCAGCCTCCACACGATAAAGCCCAAACGAAAAGCGGCCGTCTGGAAGCTTCTCTTCTTTCGCGAGGACGAGGATGGAGGTGCAGCGGCGCCCTAGGGTGATAAAGCGTTTTTCGCCCCTGAGCGCATACGCTCCATCCTCCATCCGCTCGGCTTCGGTCTGGATCGCGCGGGGGTGCGCGCCGCCGCGTTCAGTGACCCCAAGCGACGCGAAGGGAAATCCTCCGAGGCGAACCCGGGTTGATTCGAAATACGCGATGGCGATCCCGAGCGCGATCCGATCGGCCGACGCGCCAAAGAATGCTGCGCGGTGGAGGGAGGGCTCGTCGCCCTTGAGCGCCTCGCGATAGCGTGCAAGCTGTTCATTCAAGCGCGTCGCCCTCGACGTCTCGCCCAAGCGCCGTATGAAAGCGAGCGGATCCGTATCGTTCACACGCACACGTCGATCCATGCACGATGAAGCGCCCGGCTTCAAGCGCCGGGAGAGCGTGCTAAAGAACGCATGATGCAAGCCGTCTACAAGAGCGAGATCAACCGAGACGTCGAGGTCGCGCGGCCCAAGGAGTTCGCGCCTGCGCGCATTGGGAACCTCACGATCGATCCGCCTGTGATCCTGGCGCCCATGGCGGGAGTGACCAATTGGCCGTTTCGGGAGCTTTGCCGCCGTTTTGGCGCGGGGCTCTATGTGAGCGAGATGATTACAGCGCGGCCGCTCGCCGAGGGACGGGAGAAGACTCTGAAGCTCGCCGATTTTGGCCCCAATGAATCGCCTCGGAGCCTCCAGCTCTATGGGGTCGACCCGCATTATGTGGGAATCGCCGTCAAGCGGCTCGTCGATGAAGGCCGCATCGATCATCTCGATATGAACTTCGGCTGCCCCGTCCCCAAAGTGACGCGAAAAGGCGGCGGCGCGGCCATCCCCGCCAAACCGCTCCTACTTGCCTCGATCGTACGCGCAGCCGTCAAGAACGCAGGCTCGATTCCCGTCACGATCAAGTTCCGCATGGGGATCGATGAGGATCTCATCACCTATCTTGACGCTGGAAAGATCGCTGAGGCTGAAGGCTGTGCGGGGGTCTCCTTGCATGCGCGCACCGCGGCGCAGCTTTACGATGGAGAGGCACGCTGGGAGGCAATCGGCGAACTCAAGGCGGCGCTCAAGATCCCGGTCTTTGGCAATGGCGACATCTGGGAGGCTTGGGATGCGCTTCGCATGATGCGAGAGACGGGATGCGACGGTGTCGTCGTCGGGCGCGGATGCCTTGGGCGGCCGTGGCTCTTTCGTGATCTGGCCGATGTCTTCGCGGGGCGCGAGCCACAGGATCCGCCACGCTTCAGAGAGGTGGCGGAGATCATGATGGAGCACGCCTCGATGCTGTCGGAGTGGATGGGTGAGCGGCAAGCGATGCGGATGTTCCGCAAACACTCGAGCTGGTACACCAAGGGCTTTCGCGGGAGCGCTCCGCTTCGAGCCGCTTTGATGCAGGTGAAAACCCTTGAGGAGCTCGCCGCCGCGCTCCGGGCGCATGATGCCGATCTGCCCTTTCCGCCCGAGGCGATGCGCGTCCCTCGGGGGAAGACCGCGGGACGACAGCGCGTCGCGCTTCCTGAGGGATTCCTCGAGAATCGCTTGACGGATGCGACGCCTCCGGTCGAAGTGCCCTTCGTTGAAGGGGGCTAATCCGACACCTTGTATGGTTTCGGCTTGGCGAAGCCCGAAGGCCGGGCAATAACTCCCCATCAAATGTTGAACGCGCTGCTCCTCGTCCTCCGCTTTCTTCATATCGCTTGGCTGGTGAACCTCGCCCTGCTCCGTTATGCGTGGTCGAGGCTTCGGCTCGGACGCGCGTCGGCCGATGAGATCGACCGGTTGCGGGGCGATGTGCTTGCCTCTCTGCTCGAGCGTCTTGGAGCGACCTATCTCAAGTTCGGGCAGATCTTGAGCACGCGGCCCGATCTCCTCAGCCCGGGCATCATCGAGGGGCTCACGCGGCTTCAGGATAAAGTGGCACCGGCGCCGAAAGCGCGCATCTTCGCGCTTCTCCGGAGCGAAATCGGCGAGGAAAAGCTCGCACGCTTTCGCGAAATCAGCGAGGAGCCGATCGCCGCGGCCTCCGTCGCCCGAGTGCATCGTGGGGTGCTCGATGATGGCAGCGTGGTCGCCCTCAAGATTCAGCGGCCCGATATTGAAGCGAAAGTCGCGCGCGATCTCGCCCTCCTCCGCTTTGGTGCGCGCCTTACGAAACTTCACCCCACGCTTCGGCTTCTGAACCTCCCGGGCTCGGCCGAGCGCTTCGCTGAGGCGATGAAGCTTCAACTCGATTTTGAGAGCGAGGCGCGGAACAACCGGCGATTCGCGAAAAATCTCGCCGATCTTGATGGCGTCTGCGTCCCCGAACTCTACCCAGAGTTCTCGACGCGTCGCGTGCTCACGATGGAGTTCATCGAAGGGGTTCGAGCCACCGAACCCGAGAAGGTGGGGCATAACGGCCGCGAGCTCGCGCTTCGGGGTCTCGATGCGATCCTCACGATGATTTTCCGCGATGCCTTCGTCCACGCCGACCTTCATCCAGGAAATATCCTGCTGACCGACGATGGGCGCGTGGTGCTCATCGATCTCGGCCTCGTCGCCGAGATCCCGGATGAGATGCGGAAGCCGTGGCTCGATACCTTCCTCGCACTGTCAGCGCGTGATGGCGTCGGAGCCGCTCGGCTCTTCTACAACTACGCCCCCACCGTCCAGCTGAAGGATTACGCGGCTTACGAGAAGGATGTCATCGAGTTCTTCGATGTCTTTTACGGAAAATCCCTGAGCGACGTGGAGGCGGGCGTGGTCGTCGCGGGGATGATGAACATCCTACGCCGGCATCGGGTGGCGATCGACCCGGTGTATACCGTGGTGCACCTCGCGATGGTCGTCGCGGAGGGCCTCGGAAAGCAGCTCGCTCCAGAGCTCGATCTCATCGAGCTTGCGGGTCCGCGCATCGTGGAGGCGATGGCGAGCTGCCCACCGGGGAAGGCGCCCTTGCGCGAGCCTCCGTCAAAAAAAGAGGGCGCGCAGGCCGCCGCCTAGCGCCTCGAATCGAGCAGGCGCCAAGCCGGCGGGCGTCTAGTCTTCGAGCGCTTCGGCCGCGTAAATGCGGACGCCAACGCGATCGTAGATTTCACCCTCGGCGTCTCTGACGATAAGGCGACCTACGCCTTCATCGAAGAGTCCGAGTCTGACGCGATAGACGTCGGGGGCATCGCAGGGGTAGTCGTCGTGATCGATGGCGCAGCTGGAGGCCACGCATTTTTCGTCGGGAGTGCACCCATAGGCTTCCACTTCGAAAATGCTCGTGTCCTCGGATTCGAAGTGGAGCTCGGGGAGCGTACGCCGCGGGTCGACGGCATCGCGCACGCTGAGGACGCGCCGGGGGGCGCCGCGACCGATCCCGGAATCGCCGTGGTTGTTTTCGCCGCTCTCAAAGAAAGGGATGCCCTCGCTCGGCGCGATTCGGCCCCGAAAGGCGTGCTGAAAATAGAAGCGGAGCCGCTCTTGTTCGCCGATCGAATAGCCGCGCTCCCGATCTTCTTCGTCGTCGTCCATCCCGAACCAACCGCAGCTCGACAGAGCGAGGGCGGCGAAGAGACCGATGGCAGCGCGAAGGAAGGACCACCGATGGAGACGGTTCATCGGTTTGTAAGTCGGATAAGCGGTTTTCATGTTCTCCTCCACAGGGGCGACATGGGCTAGGGACGGGGCTCTCCTAAAGTAGCCCCAGCTTCTCGACGGGAGGATAACCGAAAGCGCGCGGCATTTGCGTGAATGGCGCTCCAATTGCGGCGTTTAGAGCAGGGTCTAGGGCGCCGTTTCCTCTACCTCGGACGCCCAAGGCGAGTGCCCGCTGATTGCGCTAGGGCCGATCTTGACGCGAGCGGCCTCACCGCGCGCGATTCAGCTCGATGCTCATCGCGACATGCCCGTGAGCGAGCCCCCGTCCACCGTGATCGTCACGCCCGTGAGGAAGGCGTTATCAAGCGCATGTACGATGAGCGACGCGATCTCATCGGGCTCACCAATCCGTCCAAGCGGGCTGAGCGAAGCAAAAAATTCGAGATCGTTCTCACTACGGCCCTCGCGGAGCATCGCGGTATCGACCAGGCCGGGGGCGATGGACAGGGCGCGGACTTTTCTTCCGCCGAGCTCGATCGCGAGTGAACGCGAGAGCGATTCGAGCGCGGCCTTGCTCGCCGAGTAGGCGGCACTGCCCGGGACCGGTTTTGAAGCCAGCGTGCTCGAGACAAAAAGAAGCACGGCGCCTTCGTTCAGGTACGGAACGAGCGAACGAACGAGGAGGAGGGGCGCGAAGAAATTGAGCTCGAAGACGCCACGCACATGCGCTTCGTCGAGCTCGTCAAAGGGCATGCGATCGTTTCGTCCGGCGATGTAGACGACGCCATCGAGCCCTCCGCTCCCTTTGGCCGCGACCTGTGCGAGCTGAGCCCGCGCGCCTTCGTCCATCAGATCGGCGCGATGACGCGCAAGCCTTCCATACCCCTCGGCTTCGGCGCGCTCGCTCCTCTCAGCCAAATCATCGAGCTTCTCGAGTCCACGGCCTACAGCGAGGATCTCATCGCCGCGTTCGAGAAGGCGCTGAAGGGTCGCTCGCCCGATGCCCCCCGTCGCACCCGTGATGAGAAAACGCCGCGGGCTCATGAGGATGCCGCGCTCCGAAAATATCCCTGAGTCGCCGCGATTTTGACCGGCTCTCCGACGACGACGATCTCATCCTCAGGAATGAAACGCGGCTTGTCGACGCAAAGGATGGTCTGGTGGTGAACGCTCGGGTTCTCGTAAATATGTGGCGTATTGAGGGGCCAGCGTCGGATCGATCCACGCTCGGCCGGCTCACCCTGACAGAAGAGCCCCTGGGTGAGCACCATCTCGACCTCTTCCATCTGCTTGTGAATGTGAAGAGGGATCACCCCGCCCGGTCGAAGGTTGAGCCGATAGACGCCCACGTGCTCGGTTTCGTGGATCACGTCGACGGTGCCGTGATCTTTTTCTTCGACAACGTAGGTGAAGTCGGTGGCGCGGCGCCTGAGCTCGACCGAGGGGACGATGCTGCCGGGGAGCGCGTCGGGTTTTGAGAGCCGAATGCGCGCTTCATCCACTTGCGCGCGCCTTCCGCCTGGAGCAGGCGGCGCAAGCACATAGCGGAGGATGGTCATGGCCGCGGTCTCGAGCATGCGAAACTCGCAGACGTCGAGGAGAAACGCCACTTGGCTCACAAGCGCGGCATAGTCCACCGAGTCTCGAACGCGCTCCGAGCGCGCCGCTTCATCGAGGGAGAGCCCAAGCTCAAGGTCGACAAGGAGACGCTGCGTGCGAAGGCGCTCTTCAGGGTAGACGCCGACGACGCAGCGGACTTCGATTCCTTCGATGCGTATCCGGTCCACGCCCTAGCATAGCTCGGAAACGTGGGCGCGTCGCTCGCCTCAAAAGAGGCAGTAGATTTCGTCGCTATGGTCGAGGCAGTCGCTCACGCCGTCGCAGAGCTGATCGAAGTAGACCGCGTAGACCCCATCATCGCAGGCGTACGTGAGGCCGTTGGTGCAATAGGCTTCGTCGACATTGCCATCGCAGCGATCGCGGAATCCATCGCAGACGGCCTCGACAGGAAGCGTAAGCTCTGCCGTGCAGCCGAACTCGTCGTAGACCTCGCGCACGCAGAGCCCTCCTTCGTCCTCAAAGAGTTCGTCTGAGCCGTCGGCACAATCCACCGTTCCATCGCAAAGAACGAGCGGGCTGATAAGCTCCCCGGATTCGCAGACCCAATGGAGGAAGCACATCGCCTCGTCGGCTCCATTGTAGCAATCACGATACCCATCGCAGACCGTCCCGAGAGGAACGGAATACCCATCACCGCAGTCGTAATAGGTCTCCTTCTTGCAGCCTGTAAGCGTGAGACTTGTAAGCGAGGCGAGAGCGAAGACGGTGAGAAGAGCGCGCATGAATCCTCCGAGGTTCCGGCCCAAACTAGTCGAAAAGCGCACATAGATCCAGAATCCATTGCTCGTAAAATCGGTGAGGGCGAGTGCGAAGCGATGACACACGGGGGGTGAGCGCATGAAATGCGCGCTCCGCAGATGCAGGAGCAGAAATCGACTGTGCTCGAAACACGCCAATTGCGGCGGGGCTCGAAGCGGTACACGCTAGAGGACTTGGACAATCAAGGACGCGCGATGGCCCCTTCACCTCATCATCCGATCGACAGCCTTTCGGCCTTCCGCAAGGTCCCGCGCACCGGCGTCATCTACGTAAGCGAAGAAGCACGAAAACGCGGCTTTCATTTCGATGCAGAGGGCTGGTGCAACCTCGGCCAAGGGCAACCAGAAACCGGACCGCTCGAAGGCGCTCCGCCGCGTGTCACGTCCATCCCCGTCTCACAGATGGATCTCGATTACGCGCCCGTCCCTGGCATCCCCGAGCTTCGCGAGGCCGTCGCCGATCTCTACAACCGTCAGTTCCGCCGAGGAAGGGGTAGCCTTTACACCGCGGAGAATGTGGCCATCTGTGGCGGAGGGCGTGTCGCCATCATGCGTGCCTGCGCGGCGATCGGCTCCGTCCATCTCGGTCATTTTCTCCCGGATTACACGGCGTACGAAGAAGCCCTCGATGTCTTCGGGCGCTTCCAGCCCATCCCGCTCTTCCTCGATCCGGCGAGCGGCTATCAATACTCAATCGAAGAGCTTCGCCGTGCGATCTTGGGCCTCGGCCTGAGCGCGATCCTGATGAGCAACCCCTGCAATCCGACCGGAAGGCTGATCCACGGAGACGATCTCGCGGCATGGGTCGAGACCTCACGCGAGCTCAGCACGGCGCTCCTTATTGATGAGTTCTATTCGCATTATGTGTGGGCCGATGCGCGCGATATCGTAAGCGCTGCCGAATACGTGGACGACGTGAACCGGGATCCGATCGTGATCTTCGACGGACTCACGAAGAACTGGCGCTATCCCGGTTTCCGCGTGAGCTGGATCGTGGGGCCGAAGAGTGTGATCGAGGCGGCGTCGAGCGCGGGGTCGTTCCTCGATGGCGGTGGGGCGGCCCCGCTTCAGCGGCTCGCCATCGACATCATCGATCAAGACGCCACCCGGAGAGAGGCGCGAGCGATCCGGCCCGTCTTCGAGCGAAAGCGAAAGAAGCTCATCGAGGGCCTCAAATCCATCGGTGTGAAATTCAGCCTTGAGCCCGAAGGCACCTTTTACGGGTGGGGCGATCTGAGCGAGCTGCCGCCCTCACTTCGCGATAGCGACGCATTCTTCCGTGCGGCGCTCGATCGCAAGGTGATCTGCGTCCCCGGTCATTTTTTCGACGTGAATCCCGGAAAAAAACGCTCGGCGCGGCCATCGCAGTTCCGAAACCACGTGCGGTTCAGCTTCGGGCCAAGCGAGGCCGTGATCGATGACGCCCTCGCTCGCCTGCGCGAGATGGTCCTCGAGGCGCGCTGAGCCTCAACGCTCGCTCTCGAGCACCTCGCGAGCAGCGCGCCTTCCCGCGAGGATCGCCCCTTCAAAATAGCCGTTCCATCGCGACGCGGTCTCGGTCCCCGCAAAATGGATCCGCCCCTCGGGCCGGGCAAGCGCCTTCCCGTAGCCGATCCAGGCGCCCGGCGACATGAGCCCGGTATAGCATCCCCGGCTGAATTCTTCTTCGGCCCAGCTTTTATCGAGATAACGCTTCGGCGCTCTCGCCTCGGGTCCGAAGGCGCGAGCGAAGCTTTCGAGAACGAGCTCGCGCCGCTCTTCTTGGCTCATCCCGAGCAGTGGCCGAGCGCGATTGGCAAGCGAAAAGCCGACGAGCATCCCGCAGCTCGCATCCCTCGGACTGTTATCGAAACAAGCTTGGACGACGCCTTCGTCGAAGACTCCTTGGCCACTCAAACCTCGCCCTCGCCAAAAGGGCTCCTCATAGACGGCGAAACATTTGATGACCGTCCCCATCGGCACTCGCTGCGTGAGCTGATCGCGAAGCGGTGAGAGCGCGGGGGAATAATGGATGCGGCTCGCTAGGGCGGGAGGGATCGCGACGATGACCCGCTTTGCTTCAAGGCTTTCCCTCTCGCGGATGTGGACGCGAACCGACGCACTCTTTTGTTC
>JAAZAH010000118.1 GCA_012514415.1 Sandaracinaceae bacterium | reverse complement strand
GCGCTCGGTGCACGTCTCGGCGGGGGGCGATTATGAGATCGCGAGCGGAATCGCCGTCGGCCTCGAAGGCTTCTATAAAAAGCTCTGGAATCGACCGGTGAGCACCGAGAACGGGCTCCCACCCTTCTTCACGAACGAAGGCGAGGGGAGGATCTACGGCCTTGAGCTCTCGGGACGCATCGAGCCTCGAGGCAGGAACTACTTCGGTTACCTGAGCTATACCCTCAGCAAAAGCGAGCGCCTCGATCGCGATGGGGCCACCTATCGCCTCTTCGATTTCGACCAGCCCCATATTTTCACCGCGCTCTTTAGTTATCGCTTCCCGCGCAATTGGTCGCTTGGCGGTACGCTCCGCCTTGTGAGCGGCAATCCGACGACGCCGATCATCGGCGCGATTTACGACGCCTCGACCGATACCTACATTCCAATCAATGGCCGCGTGAACTCCGAGCGCAATCCCCTCTTTCATCGCTTCGATGTACGGGTCGAAAAAGAATGGTTCTTCAAGCGCGCCCAGCTCGCTTTCTTCCTCGACCTTCAGAATGCGTACTACGCGCGCAATCAAGAGGGGTTGATTTACAACTACGATTATTCTCGCGCCGAAAAGCTTGAGGGGCTCCCCATCATTCCGGCGCTCGGCATTCGAGGAGAGTTCAAATGAGCGCTCAAATGCGTCGACATTCGCTCCTCTTTTTTGTCGCGCTCGGCCTTTTCTTCTGGGGCTGCGGTCCCGAGATCCCACCCGCGAGCGAGATCGATAAGCCGCGCGTGCTCGGCGTGTTTTATTCAGCGGATGCCGAGCCGGCCCGCGCCAACCCCATCCCTGGTGAAACCGGGTCGGTCGAAATCGTCATCGGTGAACCGGGACCAAGGATCCCGGTCGATCTATTGATGATCGCCTGTCCGCCCGCACCGATAAATTTCGGCGCGCCGTTTTGCGCGGGACCGCCTTTTGCCACTGTGACGCGCTCCTCGGAGCGTTCTCCAATCCGCGTCCCGCTCGAGGTTCCAACGGGTGAGGCCGTTGCATCTTCGCGAGGCATCCTGCTCAGCGGCGCCGTGTGTTTTGGTGGCGCGCTCGATCTCGCGAAATTTGAGGCGCTCTTTTCAGGCGGAGAACCTCCGGAGGGGCTCGACCTCTGTGAAGATCCCGAGCTCCTCGGCGCGCTCTTTACCATCGAGATCCCCTTCGAAGACGAAGCGTTCCCGAACCGCCATCCTCTTCCACTCGAGGTCCTCTTTGAGGGCGAGGCGTTCGAGTCGCTCGCCTCACCCGATGAGCCGACGCTCGGATGCCGCGGCAAGGGCATCGCGCGCGAGGTGATCGCCGATGGCGAGGAGCGGATCTTCATCCTGAGAGGTGATCCTTCATCCCACGAGACGATCGAGCGCTTCAATCCGCAAACAGAGCGAACGGAGAGCGCGACCGAGGAGCTTCAACTTGGAAGATACGCGACGCATGGGCGTGTGATCGGCACCTACGCGTATCTCGAGCTTGGGGATGACGATCTCGAGATGCGCTGGGAGGCCCCAGACTCTTCGGACGAAGATGAGGCGGTCGATCCGTCAGGCGAGCTTGCGCGCTTTCTCTTCACGGTGAGAGATCGTCGGGGAGGGTTCGCTTATTCGACGGGCGCGCTCTGCGTGATTCCGGATCCCGCTTCAGAATGAGCTTCCCGGTTCGCGGAGGAAGGCGCGTTCTTCATCGCTGAGGGGGCGGCCGAGCAGCTCGCTCCGATGCGGGAAATGGCCGAATCGCTCGACGATGGCGAGGTGGCGCACCGCAAAATCATGATTGAGCGAGTACTGGTCGCGCAGCAGCCCTTCGCCGCATTCTTCGGTGAGCTTTTTGAAGCGCTCGACGCATTCCCGCTGGTCGTCGAGCGATTCACTATGCATGAGCGGCATATAATAGAAGCTCTTTGCGACGCCAACGAGGGACCGATCGAAGCCGAGGGCGATCCCGCGGCGCATCTCGGCGAGGGCCTTCGAATCGTAGGCAAACATCTCTGCCGTTCCGCGAAAGAGATTCCGACTGAACTGATCGAGCGCGAGAATATAGGCGAGCGATTCGGACGCCGTCGTGGGCGCCCCATCCGGGAGTGCGGCGATTGCACGGTGCGCTTCAAGAAACCTTTCTCGGAGATAGGCGTCGAACTCCGCACCTCCGTTGAACCATCGCTGGGATTTGAGGGGCGAAGCGAGCCCCTCGACCGTGAGCCCTCCAAACCATGACTCAAGGATCGGATGCGTAAATCGCTCCATCTCGCCGCCCCCTTCCTGCATTCTTCTTTGGCGCGCTCCGTAGCGCAGTGTTTGGGCCCGCCGAGAGGCTGAGAGAATCTGGCTTCCGACGAGGCACGTCCATGGAGTCTAATGCATCTCGGACGCCACTGTGAGGCGATGAAAATGAAATCTCTACAAATCGCGCCCGTTTACGGAGCGACTTCTGCTAGGATGGCTCGCTGAATGGTCGAGAGGATCGGCAATTGTCGGATCATCGGTGAGATCGGGAGCGGCGGGATGGCGACCGTGTATAAAGCCGTCCAAGAGCCGCTGGGCCGAGATGTCGCGATTAAAACGCTGAAGCCGAGCGTCGCTCTTGATGCGCAGTTCGCCGAGCGCTTCGAGCGAGAGGCGCATTTCATGGCCTCCCTTCAGCACGAGAACATCCTGCACGTCTTCGATTTCATCAAGGACGGGCGCTCGATGCATATCGTGATGGAGTATGTGCAGGGCATCGATCTTTACGATTTGCTCGAGTACACGCCCAAACTGCCTTGGGATATCGCGGCGATCATCGCACTCCAGGTCGCCCGCGCGCTCGATTACGCGCATTTCCGCGGCATCGTCCACCGCGACATCAAGCCCGCGAATGTGATGATCTCGTATCAGGGCGAAGTGAAGCTCATGGACTTTGGTATCGCGCGTGACGATCGCCTGCGAGATCTCACCGAAGCCGGCACCGGCGTCGGCACGCCAAGTTACATGAGCCCCGAGCAGATCGTTGGCGATAAGATCGATTTCCGAAGCGATCTCTTCAGTGTCGGCATCGTTCTCTATCAGATGCTCACGGGGCAGAAGCCCTTCGTTGAAGACGCCGAGCGCTCGGTGATGCAGAAGATCCGTCTCGATCGCTATACGCCGATGCGGAAGATCGACTCTTCGATTCCAAGGCCGCTCGAGCGCATCGTCGAAAATTGCCTCGCGAAGATGCCGGCGCATCGCTACTCCAATACGCAGCGGCTCATCGAAGATCTCATCGAGGTCCTCGCGGGAAAAATCGGCGGCAATTACGCCGGTCATCTCGTGAACTATCTCTACGACATCGGGATCATCACCGAGGAAGAGGCGAGCAATGTCCTCGATCTCAGCCGCACGAACAATGTGGGGCCGCAGACGCTTCGAACGCGCGATCGTCGGTTGATCCCCGAGGTCGTGCTCGTGATGATCTTTATGCTCGCCGTCGCCGTCATCGCGGGCTTTCGGATTCAGGAGCTCCACGGTGGGCTGACGCTCGATACACTCCTCACATCGCAATCGGAAACGGCGCCCCTCTCGCTCGAGGATAGCGGCAGGCTGAGCCTCAACGTCGATCCGTGGGCGCATGTTTGGATCGATGGAGAGCATCTCCTCACCACGCCTGCCGCGTTTCCCATTACGCTTCCGAGCGGGAAACGCCATCTCAAGCTCGAAAATCCGTATTACGAAGACGAGCTCCACGAGATCATCATCGAGCCGGGCGAGACGCTCACACTCGACTTCACGCTTACGCCCCGCGGCGAGGTGCGGGACGCAGAGGCAGAGCGATGAGGCGTTTCTTCGTTCTGGCCGGGTCGATGCTCCTTGGAGCGTTCTACGCGTTCGCCGCGGAAAGTCGCGCCGAGGCGCAACACGTTCACACGGTCGAGGAAGGCGAGACCATCGCTTCGATTGCTCAGCTTTATTACGGCGATCCAAAAAAAGAGCGTGCGCTCCGGGCCGAAAACCTTGTGCTCCTTGACGAAACGCGCCCGCTGCTACCCGGAATGCGCATTCAGGTTCCGCACCTGCTTTTTCACACGGCGCATGAAGGCGAGACCTGGGCGCAGCTCGCGCTTCGATATTATGGCTCGGCGGGACGCGGCGAGGCGCTTCGGCTTTTGAATCGCGGCGAACCTGAGGGGCCGCGTCCGGGCGAAGAGTTGATGATCCCGCCCCTCCTCGTTCATCAATCCCAGGGGAATGAGACCCTTCAGCGCGTCGCCCGAAGTCTTTATGGAAAGCGCAAGGGCGCCTTCGAGTTGCTCCGGCTCTTGAATCCGGACGTTCCTGCGCGCCTCGAGAAGGGCACGATCGTATTTTATGCGGCCCTCGACCTACGCCTCTCCCACGACGGTCTGGAGCGTGTGACGCCAAGCTCGCCACAAGAATCCGCGGAGGGGGGCACGCGCGAGCGCCAACAGCTGATCGCCCGCGAGTTCCCCGAGCTCTCTACGCTTGTGCGGAGCGGGCGCTTCGTCGAGGCGCTGGCGCTGGGGAATCGGCTGCGTGGGGTCGGCGAGCTCACAGAGATTCAAGAGCTGACCATTCATCGTCATCTCGCCACGGCCTATGTTGCGCTCGAGAGAGACGATCTTGCGATCAACGCGTATCTATCGGCGCTTGAGCTCGAGCCGCATCTCGAGCTCGATTCGCTCCGCACCTCGCCGAAAGTACAGCGCGTCTTCAAGCTCGCGCGGGAGCTTTTCAGGGAGCGCGAAGAGCTTGCGGCCGAAGGAGATTGAACGCCGCCTCCTGTGCCGGCGAGGCAAAAGGCTGCGCTCGGTACGGGCTAAGGGGCGCTCTCGTCCAGGTTTTGGTCGGCCGCATGCGGAGCGGCGTCTCGAAGCTCGCGCCGCATGCTTCGGGCAAGGATGACTACAACCACAAAGGCGACCATTCCAAGGAGCGCGGGCTCGGGGAGGCCAACTGCATGGCCGCTCTCGGCCGGTAGGGCGAGGCGGAGGAACGCGCCGAGCGCAAGGAGCGAAAACGCGAGAAGGGAGAGCTGGCCTCGCTTGGGCGTTAGGCGCGGGCTGAGCCGGAGAGCCAAAGGAAGCAGCGGCATCAGCGTGACGATCAGCTCACTATAAAAGCCGAGAACGAGGCAAGCGATGCTCAAAAAGACAAAGAGCGGCGCCGCGGCGAGGGTGATGAGGTCGTAGGTGTCGCTTCTTCGAGCAGCGCCTTGAAGACGAAAGCGCGCGAACTCGATGAGAAGAATGGCGCCGAGCAGACCAAATGAAGGGCTGAGCGCCCACTGGCCCGGTGGCTCGAAGAAGCGCCCCTCACTTGCGGCGGGCATCCGCGCGCCGATCACCGCGCCGAGTAGGGCAGAGAGATGGATGAAGGAGACGAGGGGACGCGAGAGCTCCCAACGCTCGCCGACCGCACGCGCGAGGTAGTAGCTCGCGAGGACGCCGAAAGCGATGGCGGCGCCGATCGGATGGATGGCGAAATCTCCGATCGCGATGGTCTTCATCGAGATCGCGCCTCCTCTTCCTCGCCTGCGCCTTCGGGATCCTCTTCGGGCACATCGAAACGATCGCGCTCGGCGTCGCGCGGGGAGGGATCCTCGGCTCCATCGCCGAGCTCCGCTTGCTCGAGATCCACCATCGCGGCCAAGATCTCACGGGTTGGCGGCGCGAGCGGGGGATGAATCTCCATCTCGAGGCAAACGCGCGCGATCGCGGCAGCCTCGAGGTCCGGATCGATAAAGAGCGGTTCGAGCTCTTTGGTGAGCTCCGAAGAGTCCCCCTCCCACCCGATAAAAAGACTCGAGAGGCGGTCCGGGAGCTCGCCACGAACGAGCGCGTCGTGGATCGCAAAAAGAAGTGATGCGCCAAGCGGAGGCTCTTCCTCGGGATCGAGCGTCTCGAAGATCGAGACGGCGACATCCTCGAGCAGCGAGAGGTCGTCCTCTTCCTCGACATCGAGAAGGCTGAGGAGCCCGACTTCCATCATGAAGACTTCGAAGCCGAAGGGAAGACCGGCATCGCCGCCCTCGTCGAGCTCATCGTCCGCTTCGACGAGCCGATCGAGATCAATCGCAAATGCCGCGAGGTGGACGTAGCGGACCCCGTGACGCGCGGCGAGCGCGGCGTCCATGATGGTCGCACGACCGAGCCCGATCGATCCCTCATCGAGGGTCTTGAGTGAGCGCTTCTTCACGACAGGAGCATGAACAATCCTCTCGGGATTTTCATCTCGAAATCCGCTCAATCTCGGCCCCCGCGCGCGTCGGTTAAAAAAGAGAGCCCGCCCCGGAGAGAGGGAGGGCGGGCTCTCGGCGGATTCGACCGAACCTTAAGTTGTGACTGCGACCCTACGGATGAGCCAATCCGCCTCGTGCTTACGGAAATGGAAGAGGTAGTTGACGAAACCATCGCCCGCTGCGACGCGGATGGCGACGCGCGCGCTTTCGCCATCGATCTCGATGGCCCGCTGAACGAGCTTGAGCTCGGAGGCGCTCAAAGCGTCGAGAGCGCGGCTTAACTCGTGCGCGAGGCGCGATGCGCTCTTGGCGTCGACGGAGCGTCGAGAGCCGCCATAGACGAGCTCGAGTTCCTCACGCAGCGGATCGCTATAGCGCAGGGCGGCGCCGACCCGATCGTCTGAAGGCCTCTCGATGAGATCGTCGATGAAGCGCCCGAGGCGATCCTTATCGCTGACGGTGAGCGCGTCGACCGCAAGACCGACGCTGAGCGCGAGCGCGGCGAGGAGGACGAAGAGGAAGCGATTCTTGGAGCGCATGATGCCAAAGTCATATGCACTCCTCGTGCCAGTTTGCATTGGATTGAAATTATGGGGTTATTCGTCTTGGCTCTCGCGGATGAGTGCCAAGCTGTCCGGGCCTCCGATCGTACGCTGACAAAATGGCAAGCCGCTGTGGCGTGCGGAAGCCGGCGCCGCAGCGAGGTTCCGACGAAAGCGAGCTTCACGCGACCGAACGCCTTGTGCACCACGTTCTCGGTAAATCTTCAGCGAAATCAAACGAATGCGCCGAGAAAGGTACAGTTGAACCATGGCGCCGCCGGGGCCGAGGGGCGTTAACTACGTCTCAGCACAAGGGATGGCGGCGCATGCCTTTGGGACCCCTCGTGCCGGATAGCGCGCAGCGTCGAGCGCGGAAGGGATGATGGTCATGCTGAGACTTCGATGGATCTATGTATTGCTATTGGCGCTCTCGCTCGCCTTAACCGGCTGCGGCGAGACGACCGAGGTGGGTGAGGATGCCGGCGGCGAAAAAGACGCGTCGGATGACGATCGGAACGGCGGAAAGGACGACGGAAAGGAGCCGATCGACGGTGAGGACGAAGACGGGAATGACGATGAGGACGGAGGCGGAGACGGGGGCGATGACGAGGACGATGACGACGGCGAGGACGAGGACGAAAATGGCGATCCTTGCGCCGCGGTGACCTGCCCCGACGATGAAAACCCCTGCACGCTCAACCGCTGCAATCCCGCAAATGGCGACTGCGAAACGATCCCCCTCTCAGACGTCTCGTGTGATGATGGTCTCTTTTGCAACGGTAACGACATCTGCATCAACGGCGTTTGCACCCATTCGGGCGATCCATGCGGGCTCGATGATTCATGCTTCGAGGAGGCGAAAACCTGCGGCTGCGCGCAGCATGACGATTGCCCGGCCGGAGAGTGGGGAGGCTGGAGCGCGTGCGATTGCTCGGATCCCAGCAACGAGTGTTCCAATCGCGGCACGCGGAAGCGGACGCGGACGACCTATCGATGCGAGAGCGCGGTCTGCGTCGAAGAGGCGATTGAAGAGGACGAGGAGGACTGTGAGTGCGATACGGACGGCAGGGAATGCCTCACCTCGGCCCCGATTTTCGTCGTCGGCTCGTGCAATTGGGGTAAGTGCCTCGACGGCGCGAGTCAGACGCCCAAGTGCGGCGTATCTCAGGTCTGCGATAACGATCGCAAGCTCTGCGTGGACTGTCTATCGAGTGGGCACTGCGGAGGAGATACACCCGTTTGCGATACGGCGAGCAACCAATGCGTGGGATGCCTCAGCGATAGCGATTGTGGGGGCAATACTCCCGTGTGTGAACCCGAGAGCCAGCGGTGCGTGCAGTGCATGTCCCGCGCTGAATGCTGCTCGGACTATGAAGGGCAAGGTCTTTGTCTAAACGTATGCTGTACTGCCGGAACGGTGCATGAGTTCACATGCAATTTGCCCGGCATCGGCCTCGGATGCGATGATGAGTGCTCCTCGGATGCTCATTGCCCAGCGGATAGGCCGATCTGTCATGCATCGCAGTGCGTCGAGTGTACGTCTTCGAGCGATTGCCAAGACCCTTTTCTCATATGCCAGAATAATACCTGCGTCGTGAGGCCGCCAATTGGCGGGTGAGTAAGCAGCGCAAGACATAGAGCGCGATCGAGAAGGACACCCTTTTGGTGTGAATCGCGCTCTCAAAGCAAAGCGCCGAGGCTCGATGCGGGGCCTCGGCGCTTTGCTTTCTATTTTGAGGTGCAGCGGAGCGGGTGCGGAGAGGTAGGATAAGAGGGCTCACCGCGGCTCGCTCATTCGGTTAGATGCCATACCGAGCCGGCGGGCGAGAGGCGTCCCGAGGCGATCGTGGTGCTTATAAGCTCGCCAGCAACATATGAGCCTCTTTCGGATCAGCGCTTCAGCCCGAGCTCAAATTGAAGGCGCGGCCTCGCGAACGACTCGGCGTCTGCATCGATGAACCATATGCCCGTGAAATCCCATCCCTCGAAGCTCTCCGCGTTCCCGAAATGCGCTGCGTTGAGCCCGACGCCGTGGCTGATCTCTGAATAATCGGCGCCGCTCAGATAATAACAGGCCTCCACGCGATACGCGTCCTCGCCCCCGCCGACGTTCGCGGCGATCGGGTGAAAGCTGCCCGTGCGCTCGAAGTCTTGCGAGGGGAGGGCATAGCTACGGCTCACCTTGCCTTGGTTCGTCTGGAGGTTGCCGACGATGCCCGCGCCGTGCTGTGCGGC